>JAITMZ010000072.1 GCA_031290725.1 Spirochaetaceae bacterium | reverse complement strand
GGCGTGTCAAAAACGAATACCATAACCGTGACCAATTCCCTGACCACAACCGTATCCGACAGCATTGCTATTTCTAACACGCTCGGTGTAAAAACGAGCATAGGTACTGAAGCCGGGGCAGACTTCTGGGGAGTGAAGGTTGCCGTAAAAACGAGCCTTGAAGAGTCATGGTCCGGTACCGTATCAAACACTAATACCAAATCGACATCAAACACCGCTACCACGGCAACGGCATATTCGGAGGGTCTAAACCTAGGCTATGTATTCCGCGATAATGATCAACAAGGAACATATAGATATGCAATGTACGGGGTTTGTGATGTCTATTTTGTTTTAGAAACCTCCCCGGATAATCAAACATTACTGGGTTGGGACACGGTTGTGTGCGCCCGTCCTGGGTACACTCATCGTTTTGAATACTCCACCGACGGAGTCTTTACCAGTGAACCGACTTGCACCATAGACTTTAAGGAAAATTTTTGGAAGAACTTACCGGCACCACCGCCGCTTAAAATATCCTATTCTGAAACTCGTTCTCAAAGCAGAGACCAGGACATTGATAACATCGGGTACTCTTCAAAAGATGAAACATTTACACCGGGTTTATCCATACCGATACTTAAACGGGTTGGCTATACAAAATTGCGAATTGATGTTTCGTTCCGTTATCATTCCGAATCAATTTGGGCTGGGAATTTAAGACTTAAAATAGCAACTTGGAATAAGACGGGCGAACTCGGAAAAAAAGAGTTTGATCATACTTCCGGTTGGACGAGCGCGTCTTTTTCGCAGACAGTTTCTATAGACGCAACAAACAGCGATACCGGGCAATTCACGCTCTTATGGAGCCGGGTTGAAAATGATGGTTTTCTTACTCTTTATTGCCTGTATGGAGTCGGGAACAGAACCATAACCATAACAGCGCTAAAATAAAAGGTAAAATGGTCGGCGGACGTTAAGCGCAGAGGAAAAAAAATGAAAAAGAGTTTCGTTTGTTTTATGTCCGCAGTGATTGTGGGGGCCGCACTGTTTGCCCAACAACCGAGTATCGTCAAAGCGCCGCCCATGGCAATGATTAATCCGTTGACCCAGGATGAGGCGAATTCCGTGGAGGCAGCGTCCGACAAGATGCTGGGCGAGGCCAAAAATGTGCGTATCCTGAACCGCCTTGTCATTGAGAAAGCGATCCGCGACTACGGGTTCCAGCCACGGGATTGGGCCGATGTCGAAAAAACAATCGCCCTGGGCGAAGTGCTTGATGCCGGCTGGATAGTCCGCCCCCAGGTGCAAAGGCGCGTGTCGGTTAATGACAGCGGCATTGTGGTGACGGCGGCCTTGCTCAATGTCCAAACCCACGAAATAACCTATGCCACACCGGTGCTGCTGGGCAATGTGAACGAGACCCAGAAGATAGAACCGCTTATTGCAGAAATTACGCGAATCGTTACCGGCGGTACCGGCGGGCTAGCACAGTCAGACCAAACATCCGCGGCCTATAAAGTCGGTGACTATGGGCCGTCAGGCGGTTGGGTATTCTACGTCAAACGCAGCTATTCAGACGGATGGCGCTATCTGGAAGCGGCACCCCGGTGGACTGAAACAACGGTGCCGAGGGGTAATGACAACATATCCGGGCTGGGTAAAGTGATAGGCACAGGAAAACGGAACACGGGAACCATTCTTCAATCAAAAGAAGATTTTCCAATCATCAAAGCCGCGAAAATGTGTGCGGGCAGAGAAGTCAACTGGTTTAAAGATTGGTTTCTCCCGAGTTACTCCGAATTATGGGAGATTCGTACGAATCCTAATAATTTTGCAGGTTTTAATACCGGCTACTATTGGTCTTCCACTGGTTCACAGAATAGTGTAGGTTTCTCTCCTGGCAATAAATCCCCCGACAGGAATCAACCAGATTACTTTGTCCGTGCAGTCCGGGCTTTTTAACCAAATTTGCAAGGGGCGGTCTCCGGCAACGGAGGCCGCCTTTGTTTGGCTCGCGGGGGGAGGCGGTCTAGGGCTAAAAGGAGGATTGCCGCTGCTTGCGGCGGGTTGTTGATTTTTGCGTTGCGTTGCAGTATACTTTCTGATTATGGATTGTATTTCGAGTAGACACAGCCTGGAGGGCGAAATTACGGTGCCGGGGTCCAAAAGCCATACCATCCGGGCGGTGCTGCTGGGGGTTTTGTCGGGAGGGGCCACGGTAGTTCACAACCCGTTGGACTCCGGCGACGGGTTGGCGGCGGTGAATGTCGCACGGGCCTTTGGCGCCCAAGTAGAGCAGGGGGACGGCTGGTGGCGGACCACCGGGACGGGACGCCTGCGCCTGCCGGACGACGTGATCCACACGGGAAATTCGGGCACCGCCACCCATTTCGCCCTAGCCATGGCGTCCCTCTGCGAGGGCTGGACGGTGATCACCGGGGACGAGCAGATCCGGCGGCGCCCGGTGGCGGACCTCTTGGGAGCGCTGAATGTCTTGGGTGCCCAGGCTTGGCCCACCCGCCCCGGCAGTGACGCGCCGCCGGTGATCCTGCGGGGAGGACTGCGGGGAGGTGAGGCGCGGTTAAGCGGTTTTAGTTCCCAGCCGGTCTCGGCGCTTCTCCTGGCCGCCGGCTTTGCCCCCGGCCCCACGGTTATCCTGGTGGACACGCCCCGGGAGAAACCCTACATCCGGATGACCCTGGACTGGCTGGCCCGGTTCGGCCTGCCGGTGCCTGAATACGACCAGTCGTTCACGCGCTTTGCGGCTGCCGGCGTCAAGGCGTCCCGGGGTGCTGTCCCTGCGGCTGCTACAAACCGCCGCTTTGACATACCCGCCGACTGGTCTGCCGCGGCGTTTCCCCTGGTGGCGGCGGTGTGTACCCCTTCGAAGGTGACCATCACCGGTCTGGATTTCGGCGATACCCAGGGGGACAAGGAGGTAGCGGACATCCTCATCAGCATGGGGGCGGATATCCGTAAAGAGCCGGAGCAGGGGCGCGTGACGGTGTACGGCGGCAAGCCCCTGATGGCAGCGGAGATTGACCTGACCGATATACCCGACGGGCTGCCGGCTCTGGTGGTGGCCGCCGCATACGCCCGGGGGGACACGCACTTCACGGGACTGGCGCATGTGCGGGTAAAGGAGACCGATCGGGTGGACGTGATGGCCCGGGAACTGAGCCGCCTGGGAGTGCGGGTGCTTGCCACCCGGGACACGCTGACCGTGCATGGCGGGGAAGCGGCGCTGAACGGCGGCGAGGCAGAGTCTCACGGCGACCACCGTGTGGCCATGGCCCTAGCGGTAGCGGGGCTGTTCGCCCGGAACCCTGTCCGGGTCAGCGGGGTTGAGTGCGTCGACGTATCGTTTCCCGGTTTTTTTACCCGGCTCAACCGCATCGGCGCGGCAATCCGGCTGCTTCCGAAAGCGCCCACATCTGACCTGGGGTGAATCTTTACCCACAAGCCGGAAGGGCCCCGCGGGCAGTAGTCTTTTGGTGGCGCATGGGGTGCCCCTTGCTTTTTTTGTTGCGTTATAGTATATTTATCCCATGGCACGTGACCGGAATGTGGGGCAATTCCCGGCCCTGGACAGGGAAATACACAAACTTATTACCGGCTTCCGGGAAACGGAACACTGGCAGCGCCTGTCAAAGGACGCCCAGCGGGATGCGGAGTATATTATCACCTTCTTTGCGGGGCAGGCCCTCCTCCAGTACCGCTATTTTCCTCGGAACTGGACCGACCAAGCGGTGCATGAGCTGCTCACCGGCGTTTTTGTGAAAAAACTTTTTTTCCACGGGGTGATTACCAGGGATTCTTTTTTTATCGCCGTGAAGCCCGTGTTGGGGGCTTTTTTTGACTATCTGCTGGAACTGGGGAACATCCACGAGGAACAGCACAAGGAACTCCGGGATATTTTGCCCTCGGCGGCGGCGGAAATGCGTTTTGTTATCGCCCAGAGGCGTCAGGAAGACGGAGGCATTTACGACGGCGACGAGGATTTATTCGACGATGACGGCGAAAATTTTGACGACGATGACCTGGAGGACGGAGATTTTGACGAAGACGAAGACGACGATTTTCTGGACTACCTTAAAGCCGAACTGGGCCGCCTGATAAAAAATGCCGCGCGAAACAACCGCCGGCGGTTCATGGGGACGGCGGGTCTCCTGGGGAAGCGCAGGGCGAAAGATAGCGGCTGTCCTCCCCCGGCGATCCGGCAATGGGACACGCTGCTCACCCTGGCGAACAAAATACGGCAGCGCGAACCCTGGCGGAACCTGCATTCCGGCGACTTGATTCTCATTGATTTGCCGGAAAGGGACGAACCGTTGTTCTGTTCCGTCACCGGGGATGCACCGGGGGAGATGTTGGGTGTGGCCGTGTATCCGGACTACGGAGCCGCGACAGCCCTGTTGTGCATCGAAAACGACCTCTCCGATGTTCCCGCATCTTTTTTAATGGGCATTACAAATTCTCTCACCTGCGTTTTCGGTGAAAAGGCCGATTTGGAGCAGGAAGACCGGGAGATCATCTCAAAGCTGGGAATCAAGTACGGTAAGGGAAAAAACGACTGGCCCATTTTTCGGCTGGCTCGGCCCGGCTTTTACCCCTGGTTCATGGACAAAACCGGTGCGGAGTTGATGATCGGGGTGTTGGAGCAGCTTGACCAAGCCATCGCCGCGATTCAGCGTCAGGAAACCACCGTGGACATTGACGCCAACCTGGTGCTTCGGCGCTCTTGGTCAGCCGGCACCGGGACATGGGAACAGCGCGCCGTCCCCTTTCCCGAAATCCCCCTGGAAAACCGGCGGCATGTGACGAACAACACTTTTTTGATCCGCCAAATCGCACGGGAAAAGCAGGTGGAACTGAGGATGGAACTGGACATCATTTTTTTTCCCATTCCGATTTATAACGGCAACGGCCCGCCCTGTCTGCCGCGGCTGGTGCTCTTCGGCGATTCGGACGACGGCACCATCATCGACCAGGATATATTCGAGGACGACCGGGAAAATCCAGTGATCCTTCTGGAAGCCTTGGGCGCCTTTATCAGCGAATACGGGAAGCCCCTCACAATTTACTGCCGCAACGAGCAGATTGAGCTGTACCTGACTGATTTTTGTCAAAAAACCGGCATCGACCTGAAGCTGAAACACGGCGGCGTCCCGGTGATCAACGAGGCGGTACAGGAAATCCTGGAGGAGATCGACTATTTGGCGCCTATAAGGAAGCGCTGATTCACTAACATTTTAATCGGCATACCTTCACACGTTAAACTTGAAGAACAGCACGTCCCCGTCCCGCACCACGTAGTCCCGGCCTTCCATGCGGTATTTTCCCGCCTCACGGATTCTTGCCGGCGTGCCGTAAGTCACCAGATCGTCAAAGGAATACACCTCCGCCTTGATGAACCCCCGCTCGAAGTCGCTGTGGATCACCCCGGCGGCCTTGGGAGCCGTGTCTCCCGCGCGGATGGTCCAGGCACGGCACTCGTCCTCCCCGGCGGTGAAGAAGGTGCGCAGCCCCATGAGGCGGTACACCCCCCGGGCCAGGGATGCCAGAGCCGATTCTTCCAGGCCGATCTCCGCCAGAAACTCCGCCCGTTCGGCAGCGCTTTCCAGAGCCGCCAGCTCCGCCTCGAACTTGCCGCAGATACACACCACCTCCGCATCTTCGGCTTGGGTGATTTTTTTCACTGCCTCTACGTGGGGCGAGGGGTTCCGCACGGTGTCTTCGGCGCAATTACACACGTAGAGCATGGGCTTGGCGGTGATCAGGTGGCAGTCGGCGATGGCGAGCCGCTCGTCGTCGTTCAGACCGGCGGTCCGGGCAGCTTTGCCGTCCGCTAAAAGGGGCTTGAGCTTCTCCAGCACGGCTGCCATCGCCGCAGCAGTCTTTTTTTCATCCCCCCCCAGCACCCGCATGGACCGGCCGGCTTTTTCCAGACGCTTTTCCACCGTGTCCAGATCCGCAAAGGCCAACTCCAGATTCACGGTCTCCATGTCGTCCGCCGGGTCCACCCGATTGTTCACATGGACGATATCCGGGTCCTCGAAGCATCGCACCACCTGGGCGATGACGTTCACCTCCCGAATGTGGGACAGAAATTGGTTCCCCAGCCCTTCGCCTTTTGAAGCGCCCTTCACCAACCCGGCGATGTCCACAAACTCCACCGTGGCGGGAACGCGCTTTTTGGGGGTGAATTTGCTCACCAGCATCTCCAGCCGCCCGTCGGGCACGTCCACAATGCCCAGGTTGGGATTAATTGTGCAAAAAGGATAGTTTGCCGCCTCCGCCGGGGCCGCAGTGAGGGCGGAGAAGATGGTGGATTTGCCCACGTTGGGCAGCCCTACAATACCGCAGTTCAAAGCCATGTTTTTTCCTTGAAAGCCGCCGGGAGATATTTGCCTAACAGGCATCCCCCCGCGATGATCACCACCTGGATACACGCCGCCAGACCCGACCGACCGACAATAAAATCAATCCCATAGATCAGGGCCGTGCAGAGCCAGGTGCCAAAAATAGAAAGAGCCAGGGAGAGTCTGATCGCCCTGGGGGTATGGCGCTGCTCCGGGGAGCTGAAAAACGTGGTGCCCCCGGCGAGCATTCCCGCCAATGCCGTGAGTCCGCTGCCCATAAAGAAGTGCGCGTCCAGGGCAATGGTTTGCGCCGCCGCCATTGTCCCGGCGATGCCGTAGACCGCCCCGACCGCCATGGCCAGATACAGGGGTTTGGCCGCAGAGAGCCGGGGAGAAAACAGTATCAAAACCACGGCAATGATAATCGTCCATACCAGCGCCATCGGCAGGGAGAATACCGGGTCGCCGCCTATTGACGCGCCGCCGAAACGAACAAAAGTTTGGGTAAACTGTCGGAGCACCCGGTCCGGCTCGTCGGGCCGGGACAGATACACCTTGAGAAGGCCCTGTAAAAAAAGCGCCGTCAACGCGCCGGAGAAGAGTGCCGACACGCGGTACCGCCGGGAAAAAAGACTTCCCGCAGCGCAGATCCCCGCCCCTAGTATCATCGCCAGAACCAGTACCGGCACAAAGGGCAGGGCGGCGAACATACGGTCGGCCTCCGGAGTCTGGGACAGGGAGGCGGCAATAACCCCCGTCAAGGCGGCGTTCCGGGAAAAGGACAGGTCCGTAAAGCCGCTCCTGACGCAGAGCGTAAAGGGCAGACTGAGCAACATCAGCGGCGCCGCGGTGACGAGGACATTTCGGAAATGGCGGAACGAAAAGAGCGCCGGCTCGATAACCGCCAGGACGATTAAGACCAGACACAGCGCGATGAGCAGCGCATATCGGGGCAGCACCCGCTCGAACAAAAATTCCCCCCCCTTCATGCCCCGTGTTTCTCCAGAATCGTCTTGAGTATCCCCATGCCCCGTTGGATTTCCCCGTCACTGATCACCAGGGGCGGGAGCATGCGTACCACATTTTTCCCTGCGGTGGTCACGCACAGCCCCGCATCCAGACACTCTTTTTGTACCACCCCCGCCGGTGCCGGGGCAAAGTCAAAGGCGCACATCAGGCCCTTGCCGCGCACACCGCTCACCCCGGGGAGGTTCCATCCGGCGATGCCCCCCCGCAGTTGTTCCCCAGCCCGGGCCACCCGTTCCAGGAAACCGGGCCGCCCTAGTTCCTCCAGCACCACCAGCCCCGCCGCGCAGGCCAGGGGATTCCCCGCGAAGGTGGACTGGTGGTCCCCGGCGGCGAACACTTCCCGCGCCGGCCCCCGGAAAAGGCATGCCCCCATGGGGATGCCCCCGGCGATGCCCTTGGCCAGGGTTACCACGTCGCTCTCCAGGCCCAGGGCATCACAGGCCAGAAAGGCACCGGTGCGTCCCACGCCGGTCTGCACCTCGTCGGCGATCACCAGGGCGCCGGCTTTCCGTGCCGCCTGGGCCGCCGCCTGGGCCCACGCACCGTCCAGTAGATTGACCCCCCCCTCACCCTGGACACATTCCACCATGAGGGCGCATACCGTGTTGTCCAGGGTGTCAAGGCCCGCATAGTCGTTGGGCGCTATGGTGCGGAAACCCGCGGGATAGGGGGCGAACCAGGGCGGATGAAAGGCGTCCTGCCCGGTGGCGGCAAGGGTTGCCAGGGTGCGGCCGTGGAAGGATTTGTCCAGCGTAACGATGACGCATCTCTTTCCGGTTTCGTCCTTTTGCCGGCCGTATTTCCGCGCCAGTTTTATCGCCGCCTCGTTGGCCTCCGCGCCGGAATTACCGAAATACACCCGGTCCATGCCGGTACGTTTCAGCAGCGCCTCGCTGAAGGCCAAGCCCTTGTCGGAATTGTAGTAGTTAGATATGTGGATTTGCTTTGCCGCCTGTTCCCGCACGGCTTTCACCAGCGCCGGGTGCCCGTGTCCCAGGCAGTTCACGCCGATGCCCGCCACAAAGTCGATGTATTCCTTTCCATCCCTGTCCGTCAACGTTGCGCCTTTTCCGGACACAAAAACCACCGGAAAGCTCCCGTAGTTGTTTACAATGTTCCCTGCCATCAATGGCCTCCTCATAGTTTGGTCAGTATACCACAGGGAACGCAATTATGCAAGTGGTGCGCCCGGGATTCTGGCGCCTGGGATTCCGCGCCCCC
>JAITMZ010000016.1 GCA_031290725.1 Spirochaetaceae bacterium | reverse complement strand
GCAAAGGCGAAGATCTTTTTGGTGATTCCCCCCATGTTCATCAGGTTGCCCGCGAGGATGAAAAACGGTATGGCCAGCAGGGTGAACCCCGTGGTGCCGTAGTACATCCGGTTGGGGAGCATGAACAGGGCACTCCCCGAACCCAGGGCCGCGAAGTAAATCACCGCGGTCATGCCGATGGCGGTCACCACGGGCAGGTTGATCACGAGAAAACACAAAAGGGTACCGAAAACGGCCAAGGTTATCATAAGCACACCTCAAAAATATGTGTGTGATAAAAACGGGGGACGCCCCGAAAGCCGAAACGCCCCTTTTTCCATCGTTACTTTGCCGTGGCTTTGGCCATCTCCATCCACTTGTCGAAATTCTCAGCACCGATGTTCTGCCGAATCTTCGCATAGGCCGGGCCCATCTTGTCCGCAAAGGGCTTCAGGTCCGGGGTGTCCACCTGGATGCCCTTGCTCTTCATGTCCGCAATCTGGGCAGCCTCGGCGTCCCGCACGCCCTTCCGTGCCACCAGCCTCGCCGCGTCAGACTCCTCCCGGATAATCTTCTGTTGTTCGGCGCTGAGCTTGTCCCACACCTTCTGGTTCACCAGATGCACACAGGAGCTGTACAGATAGTTCACCATGGTGATGTACTTCTGGGATTCGTAGAGCTTTAAGTCGTAAATCGTGGCTATCGGGTTTTCCTGCCCGTCCACCACGCCCTGCCGCATGGCCATCACCAGTTCGCTGAAGTCGATGGTCTGCACGTTGGCACCCAGGGCTTCCATTGCCGCCTGATACGCCATTGCCGGGGGTGTGCGAATCTTGAGGCCCTGCACGTCCGCCGGGGTGAGGATGGGGTGCCTGGAGTTAGTCACCTGCCGGAAGCCCCATTCCCAACTGGAGAGCATCACCGCGCCCTTCTTGGCAATCTCGGGGGTTGCCCACGCCAGGAACGGCCCGTCCAGCACGCGGTCCATGTGGTCATAGCCGGAGATCGAGAAGGGGATGGCCACACAGTCGAAGAGAGGCACGTGTTTGGCGATCTGATCCTGCCCTGAAAGGCTCATGTCGATGGAACCCAAGAACATCTGCTCCAAAATCTGGGGCGGCCCGCCCAGGACGTTGTTGGGGAAAATTTCGATCTTGATGGCCCCATTGGTCCGCTTTTCCACATTGGCCGCGAATTGCTTGGCCGCCGTGTGCATGGGGTGGGTTTCTGACCCGAAGTGGGCCAGCCTCAATGTCACGGGCTTTGCAGCCGGAGCCGCCCCGCCAGAAGACGATTTGTCGCCGCTGCCCCCCGCAAAGGCCAGGCCCGCCACGACAACCAGTACTGTCAGTACACCGATAATCTTTTTCATAAGATTCTCCTTAAACCGAAAAAATTACTATATAATAGTCTGTCATCCATATGACAGACCTTATAGCCAGGTCGTGCCGCGAGGCTCAGTTCACCGACTTGATCGCCCCCCCGTGGATATGCACCGACGTGCCTAACAAGTAGCTCGCCCGGGGGGACGCGGCGAACAGATACAGGTTCGCCACCTCCTCCGGCGTGGCAAAACGCCCGATAGCCGCGGAGTTTTTTGCCAGATTGTCCAGGAATTCCTGCTGGGAAATGCCCTGCTCGGCGCTTTTTTTGGCCGAAGTCTTCATCCAGTCCGGGGTGAGCACCATGCTGGGGGCGATGGCCAGCACCCGGACCTTGTCTTTGGCAAATTCGTCGGACAGGCACTTGGAGAACATGGCCAGCGCCGCCTTGGTCACGTTATAGATAGGCTCATACCACAGGGGCTGGACCGCGCATTTTGACGTGGTGTTGATGATCACCGCCTCGCCGTGGAGGGCCGCCCGCTTGGCCATGCCGCTGTGGAGCATCCGGGAGAGGCGCACCGCCGACATGACGTGCAGGTCCCAGTTGTAGTACCATTTGTCGTCCGGCGCGTTCATCACGGTCTCGTCGGTGCCGCCCCCCGCGTGGTTGATCAGCACGTCCACGCCCCCCAGCTCGCTGTCCGCGAATTGCGCCAGGGTCTCCAGCTCCGCCACCCGGGTCACGTCGCACTCTTTGGCAGAGAGCTTGCCCTGGGGGAATTGCGCGCGCAAATTTGACGCCGCGCTGTCCAGCCGCTCCTTGTTCCGGGCTGCGATGAGCACGTTGGCCCCCTCCCCCAGAAACGCCTCCGCCAGGGCATAGCCGATGCCGTTGCTCCCCCCGGTGATCAGCACGTTCTTATTCGTCAGTTTCAAATCCATGGTATCTCCTATTATTCGTTTATTCGCTACTTAATCAGCCCAAACAGCCTGGGCAGCCACAGGGAAATCGCCGGTACATAGGTGGTCAAAAACAGCGCGGCGATGGTCACCGCAAAAAAAGGCAGCAGCCACTTGAACACCGACTCGATGGTCACCCCGCCCACCTTGCAGCCGGTGAACAGGATCGTCCCCACCGGCGGGGTGATGGTGCCGATACACAGGTTCATGGTGATGACGATGCCGAAATGCACGGGGCTCATGCCGAATTTCAAGCACATGGGCAGAAAAATCGGCGTAAAGATGAGTATCGCCGGCGTGGGATCCATGGCCATGCCGATCAGCAGGAGCACCACGTTCATGATCCCCAGGATGGCGTACTTGTTCTGGGTAAAGCCCAAAAGCGCGTTGGCGATGTTGTCCGGGATTTTGGTATAGGCCATGACAAAACTCATGATCATGGACACGCTGATCATAAACACGATGATCGCCGTGGTCTCTGCGGTTTGCAGGAGAATCTTTTTGAGTTTCGCGCCGTCCAGGCTCCTGTAGACCACGCTCAGCAGGAGGCTGTAGCACACGGCGATGGCGCTTCCCTCGGTGGCGGTAAAGACCCCCGCCAGAATCCCGCCGATAACGATTACAATCAGAAGCAAACTGGGAATCGCCGCCATCACGGTCTTCACGGCCACGGGGAAGGGCACCCGCTTTTCCGCCTGGTAGCCGTATTTCTTGGCGATGACCGCCACCAGCACCATACACGCCGCGCCCCACAGGATGCCCGGCAGATACCCGCCGATAAACAGCGCCGACACGGACACGCTTCCCGCCACGGTGGAATACACGATCAAGGTGTTGGACGGGGGAATCAGCATGCCCGTGGGGGCGGTGCAGATGTTCACCGCCGCGGAAAAGTTGGGATCGTAGCCGTCCTCTTTTTCCAGCGGGCCGATGGTGCCCCCGATGGCCGCCGCCGCCGCCGCCCCGGACCCGCTGATGGCCCCGAAGAGCATGTTGGCGATCACGTTGGTCTGGGCCAGGGGCGCGGGCATCCGTCCCGCCATCACCTTCGCGCAATTCACCAGGCGCTGGGCAATGCCCCCGTTGTTCATCACGTTCCCCGCCAATACAAAGAAGGGAATAGCCATCAGGGGAAAGTTATTGGCCCCGGAGAAGAGTTTTTGCGCGCTGGTGAGCATGGCCCCCTTCATGGGCAAAAACACCAGCATGGCCAGCGCCGACCCCAGCCCGATACTCACCGAGATGGGCACGCTGACGGCCAGCATCACCAGCACCGAAACAACCATTATAATACCCGCAAGGGTTGCCGCATCCATAGGTACCTCAACGTTTCGTTTTTAGTTTGTTAAATAACTGCAGTTCGTTATACAGGGAATAAAACAAAATCAGCACCCCCCCGATGGGAAGGGAGCCGTAGATCCAGGCCATGGAGATTTTCAGGGACGGGTCCGTCTGTACCATTTCCCGGGCGCTGTATATCCTGCCGCCGTAGATCATCACCATGACGGCGAAGAGGGCGATGAGCAATTCCGAGAGCATCTCGCACACCGTCTGCATTTTTTGGGGAAGCATGTCCCGCATAAAGGTGAGGTTCATGTGATCCCGCTTGCCGAACACCAGGGCCCCGCCGAAGATGGTGAGCCATACAAACAGATACCGGGCGACGGTTTCGCTCACTGCGCTGGGTTTGTTAAAAACATACCGGGTGATCACCTGGTACGTCACAAAAACAGTCATCAGCGCCACAATGGTGATGGAAACCCACTGCAAAACCCGATCCACCGCAGCCTTCACTTCGCGCATAAAACCACCTTTTAACCAAAGGAAAGCGCTGATTAACTGGAGGCTAACCAGCGCTTTGTAAAAAAACCTATTTAACCGCCCGAATGGCGTCGAACAACTGCTTGCGGAAGTCGCTGTTCAGGTTCTTCTGAATCACCGGGGCGAATCCCGCCTGGAAAGCCGCCGCGTCCACATCCTCGATGAAGGTGGCGCCCGCATCTTTGGCCTTCTGCTTGGCGGTGGTCACCTGGGCGAGGAAATTGGCACTGGCCCGGGCGGAGAACTCCACAATCAGCTTGTCAAAAATAGCCTTGTGTTGCGCGCTCAGAGCGGCGTAGGTATCCTTGTTGATCACCAGCACGTCGGGGATCATGAAGTGCCGGGTGTAGGAGTAGATGGGAGCAACCTCGTACTGTTTCAGGTCGTAGAAGGTAACTTCGCTGTTTTCCGCGCCGTCAAGCACGCCCTGTTGAATACCGGTGTACACCTCGCCCTGGCCCATGGCGACCGCGGAGGCCCCCACGGCGTTCATGGTGTCCAGCATCAGCTGGGACTGCATCACCCGGATCTTCATGCCCTTGATGTCCGCCGGGGAGCGCACGGGCTTTTTGGCATACACGTTCCGCACGCCGGCATGCACCGCCGCGATCACGTAGAAGTCAAACTGGCCGGACTTGTCGAATAGGGGCTTGAGCACCCCGCTGGTGAACACCTTGACCTGCTGTTCCGGGCTGGGATACAGGCCGGGCAGGGCGATCACCGCAAAATCGGGGATGACCGCTTCCACCACCGGGTTGCCCAGCATGGCCATCTGGATGGCCCCCGCGCGCAGGGACTCAAAGGACTGGGCCTGGCTTCCCAGCAGTTCGTTGGGGTTCACGTCGATCTTGTAGGCGCCGTTGGTGGCCTTGGAAAACTCGTCGCTGAGCCAAAGCAGGGCCTGGGCCTGGGGATGTTCAATAGACTGGTTGAACGCCAGTTTCCAGGTGACCGTCTTGGGCGCTGCACCGGCAGCGCTTCCCGCCGCTTTTTTGTCTCCGCTTCCGCCCGCAAAAACTACCGCCGCAGCCAAGGCAAACGCCAAAACTGCCGCTCCAAATTTAACCTTTTTCATAGGTTCCTCCGTATAAAATGTGCGCCCCGGATACGTACCAAACGGCGCAGGTATATGATTTCAGTATACAGGATGAAATACGCTTTGTCAAGGGAAAAAAGTATAAATATACATAAAATCAGCAAAAACAGGAATACTTTTGAAGAACACCATACTCCGCCGCCTACAACGGAGTATGGTGATTGCCGGGACGACGATTCTTTTCTTGCGCAATTTTTAAAAATGTACTATAAATATACACATGGAGTACACCGCGATTATTCTAACCGTCAGCGACAGGGGCTTCCGTGGGGAGCGCCTGGATACCGCTGGGCCGGCGGTGCGTGCGATACTGGAGGGTGCGGGGTTCGCCGTTATCGGCACGGCGATTCTTCCCGACGAGGCCGCTCAAATCAGCGCCGCCCTAATCCACGCCGCCGACACCTGCGGGGCGAATCTGGTGCTCACCGTGGGAGGCACCGGCTTCGCCCCACGGGATGTGACACCGGAGGCCACCGCCGCCGTGTGCGAGCGCCTTACCCCGGGGATTCCGGAAGCCATGCGGGCCGCCAGTATGGCCGTCACCAACCGGGGAATGCTCTCCCGGGGACAAGCGGGCATCCGGAGGCGCACCCTTATAGTGAATTTGCCGGGGAGCGAGAAGGCCGCCCGGGAAAGCCTGCCGGCAGTGCTGGACGGCCTGCCCCACGGCCTGGACGTACTGCTGGGGCGCGGGGACCACTGTACGTAAACCGGAATACCTCAAAAAACGGAAATTTTTAGGGAAGCACTGATTCGCGGCGGAGGTTTCATACCCCGCCCCAGTGGGGCGAAAAAGGGTATGAAACCCGGGACCGATTCTTCGGGAGAAGTTTTCAGCATTGCCTTAGGGAAGCCCGTATTGCCGCTTCCAGGGTGTTATGCAGAAGCATGGCGATGGTCATGGGGCCCACACCCCGGGGTACCGGGGTAATCCATCCGGCCGTCCGGCTCACCGCCGGGAAGTCCACGTCTCCGGCCAGGCGGTATCCCCGGGGGATGGCTGAATCAGCCGCCCGGCTGATCCCCACGTCGATCACCGCGGCTCCAGGTTTTACCATCTCCGCCGTGATGATACCCGGAACACCCGCCGCTGCCACCAGAATGTCGGCGCTTCGTGTGTAGGCGGCCAGATCGCGGGTGCGGGTGTGGCAGACGGTCACCGTGGCGTTCCGGGAGGTGCTCCCCAACAGGACCGCCAGGGGCTTCCCCACGAGGTTTGACCGGCCCAGTATCACCGCATGGGCGCCGCTGGTTTGGATGCCCGCGCTGTCCAGCAGGTGAAGTACCCCACGGGGTGTGCAGGGCACAAAGCCGTCGCTTTCTTCCCCCTGGACCAGCAACTTCCCTAGATTGAGGGGGTGAAAGCCGTCCACGTCCTTTTCCGGCAGAATCGACGCAACCACCTGCCGCCGGTCAATGTGGGGCGGGAGGGGCATCTGGAGCAGGATACCCTGCACGGCGGGGTCGGAGTTCAGCATAAGGATACGGTACAGCAGTTCCGCCTGACTCACTGCGGCGGGCAGGCGGACGTCCCGGCTGGTCATGCCACATTCCGCCAGCGCCTTGCCCTTGGCGGCCACATAGGCGGCGCTGGCCGGATCGTCCCCCACCAGTATCACCGCCAGACAGGGTGCCGGCCCCGTATGCGACGTCAAATGCGCCCGCACCCGCTTGGCGATGTCCCCCCGCAGCTTTCGGGCGATTTCAAACCCGTCGATGCTCACCGCTCCCATGGGCACCTCTTTTCTGGAAGTTGTTCCAGCGGCGCCTTCCAACCCGCTTCCTGTGCCCGTTCCAGGGCCAGATCGAAGGCCACATCCAGGTGTGAAGTCCGATGGGCGTCGGAGGAAATGATCACCGGCACACCGTATTGGTGAAGCGCCTTGAGGAATCGCCGGGAGGGATACACGTCGTCCAGGGCGCCCCGGGCGATGCCGCCGGTGTTTATCTCCACTATCACCCCCGCCTGTGATGCGGCCCGGGCGGTGGCGTCAATTTCCCGAAGGTACCAGTCGTCGTTTTCATCAAAAAAATGCAAAACGCCGTTCCGCTTCCGCACCACGTCCGGGTGGGCAAGGATGTCGAAGCCCCCACGGCTCAACATATCCCGCTCCTGCCGGAAATAGGCTTCCACCGCCCGCCTGCCGTCGCCGAAGAGATTTGCTACCCCCCAAGCCACCTCGTCCGCCGGGCCGTCCACCGTGAAGATTCCCTCCGCTGTGGTCACGTAATGCACCGCCCCGATCAGGTAGTCCGGATGAAACTGCTCGTAGCGCCGAATGTCCGGCAGGGCCAGGGGAGGGAGATAGTCCGCCTCAAAGCCCAGCAAAATTTTGATTTCCCCAGCATACGCCCTCTGGAGGCGCCGGATCTCCGCCACGTATTCCCCGTGTCGTCCGGGTGCCAGGTGCCAGGATGCGGCGAAGGGATACAGCGAGTGGGCGGAAAAACCCAGTACGTCAAAACCCTTGCTGACGGCGGCCCGCACCATGTCTTCCGCCGTGTCGTGTCCATCACAAAATACCGTATGGGTGTGATAATTGGTCTTCATGGCCGCAGCGCCGCCCCCCCTAGTTGTGGATATACATTTGGGTGTAGGAATTTTTTGCGTAGATCGCACCGCCGGGCATGCCCGTGCCGCAGAAGTGGCCGGTGATTTCCCGTAACGGGACGGCTGTTTTGGGCGTCTTGCAGTAGTATTCACACAAGTGGCAATCCAGGCACCACTTTTTGTTCACATAGACATGCTTCATGGGAAAATTATACCAAACAATAAAATTTATTGCAAGGGGTGCGCCTGGGATTCCGCGCCTACTATAGGCGCTGCACGGGGTCAGTGAGGGGGAGCGGGCGGGCGGGGCACTGAACGTCCTCGCCCCTAAATAAGAGTTGGACTTTAAGGTATTACGCAGATGTGAAATGTTTTTTAGCCCGCCCCGGCGCCTTGTCGGGAGCCTCGCCATCCTCGCGCGTAAAAAAAGGCGGCCTCCCCCGGAGCCCGCCCGCCCCCTGCGCCACCCCCGCGAGCCCCGCCATCCCAGCGCCCCTCACAGCGCAG
>JAITMZ010000024.1 GCA_031290725.1 Spirochaetaceae bacterium | reverse complement strand
GCCCTGCCCACCAGCGTGGGCTATGGCGCGTCCTTCGGCGGGCTTTCGGCGCTCCTAGGGATGCTCACGTCCTGCGCGCCGGGAATCTCGGTGGTCAACATCGACAACGGCTTCGGCGCGGCGTATCAGGCGAACTTGATAAACCAACTGGCCTGCCGAAAATATGCTTGATCTTATTGATGGAGGAATTGTATGTTTCCGTGGGTAGCTTTTTTATCATACTGCGTGATTGCCGTATATACCCCAGGGCCCAACAACATTATGTCCATGAACAATGCCGCCACCGTCGGCTTTGTGAAGGGGCTGCCGTTCAATTACGGTATTTTCACCGGCTTCTCATCGGTTATGCTGCTGTGTACCCTCTTTTCATCCCTGCTGCTCACCCATATTCCCCAAATGCAGCTTCCCATGAAAATTTTGGGCGCTTCCTATATGGTGTACCTGGCGGTTAAAACCTGGCTTCCGGCAAAAAAACGAGCGGCAGCCGGAAAGGCCGGAACCTACGCAGCCGGCGCCCTGCTTCAACTAATAAACCCCAAAATTTACATCTACGGCATAAACGCCATTGCCAACTTTATTCTGCCCTATCACCGCGCGTGGCCGGTTCTGGCAGGATTTGCGGTGCTGCTGGCTTTTATCGGCTGTTCCGGGAATATCTGCTGGGCGCTGTTTGGAAGCGCCTTCAGTAAATTGTTTAGCCGCCATAAACTGGTGGTGAATATCGTCATGTCCGCGCTGCTGCTGTACTGCGCCGCGGCGCTGTTTATCTAAAAGGAGTATGTTATGGTCTATCTGGAAAGTCCTTCGACGGACGCTTATTTTAATCTTGCCCTGGAACAATACGTTTTTGACCGCCTGCCCAGGGACAAGGCGTATTTTATGCTCTGGCAAAACGACAACGCGGTGATCGTGGGTAAATACCAGAACACCGCCAGGGAAATCAACGCGGCTTTTGTGCGGGAGCGCGGAATCAAGGTGGTGCGCCGGCTTTCCGGGGGCGGCGCGGTGTACCACGACTTGGGCAACCTGAACTTTACCATCATTGTGGACGCGGCGGAAGAGGGCAAGCTGGATTTGGCCTATTTCACCGCGCCTCTGGTGGCCGCTTTGAAGCATTTTAATGTGGACGCCCAGGCAACGGGCAGGAACGACATCACCATAGACGGCGCAAAATTCTCCGGCAACGCGCAGTACGTCAAAAACGGGCGGGTTATGCACCACGGCACCATCCTCTACGACTCCGATATTTCCGTGGTCAGCGCCGCCCTCTCGCCCCAGGAAGACAAGTTTCAGGATAAAAGCGTGCGGAGCGTACGGAGCCGGGTTACCAACCTGCGGCCCTACTTGGGCGGCGCCACCTTGGCCGATTTGAAGGCCGCCTTTGCAGCGGAAATGGCCCGGGGCGGCGGTACGGCGCTTGAAAACCACCCCTTCACCGATGAAGACATCGCGGCGGCCCAGCAAATCTCCCGGGAACGCTATGCCTCCTGGGACTGGAACTACGGCCAAAGCCCCGCCTATCAGCGGGAAAAACGGCGGCGCATCCCCGAAGTAGGCACCATTGAGGCGCACCTGTCTTCCGAGGATGGCCGGATCACCGCGTTCAAAACCTACGGGGACTATTTTGGCGAAGGGGACACCCCGGACTTGCTGGAACGCATTCTGGGTGCCCCCCTGGAAGAGGGCGCCCTCCTGAATGCCATCCGGGGGCTTGACGTCGGGCGTTTCTACCACAATATGACCGGCGAAGCCTTTGTGCGGCTGCTGGTGGAATAGGCTTTTTGCCCGCAACCCGCCCAGGCTGTTGGCATCCCTATTCAGGAAATAAAAAGGCGCTCAGGTAATTATCCAGGGGGAAATACTGCGCGATCATCCGCCGCATGGTTTCCGCCGTGAGCAATTCCCGCACCGTATCCTCCCCGGCGATGGCCGCGCTCCGGTCCCCCCGGCTTATGTTTCGCACCAGGTTCCCATGCCAGAAGGCATTGTTTTTATACCCCGTCTCTCGGTTCCGCACAAAGGTCTCCCGCAGCTTGACCATGTCCGTGTCGGAGGCCGGATTTTTTTGCAGAACGGCGATCTCCTCCAGTACCGCGGCGGCCAGGGCATCCGCTCGTTCCGGCTCGCAGCCGAATGAAATCTGAGACACGAATCTTCGTCGAGGATAGGTCGCCAGCGCCGTGCTCGCTCCCACGCTGTAGGTGCCGCCGATATTCTCCCGCACCTTTTCCCTCAAGCGTATGTCCAGAAGGCCGATCATGGCGTTGATCAAATCCTGCTCGGCGTAGACATCCCCCACCGCCGGGGGATCCCGGCCGCCGAAGAGGATGAGCACCTGGCTCTGTGCCTCCAGCCCCTTCCGTACGGTCACTATCGGTTTCCCCCGGGGGAAGGGGAGGGACGTGTCCCGCGGGTCGGCGGGCTCCGGAATGGGGTGCCGGGGGAGGGACGCGATGTAGCGCTCGCTCAAAATCCGGATATCCTCAAGGCGCACGTCGCCGGTGAAGATAAAGACAAAGTTCTCCGCCCCGCTGAAAAACCGCCGATAAAAGCCTTCGGATTTCGCCGGGTCCAGCATATTGAGAAATTTTTCCGATACGTTCCCGTGGCGGATGGAATCGCCGTACACCTCCTGAAGCACGGCATCCACAAACACCGCTTCGGGGCGATTTTTTCGCGCCAGTATCTCCGTCCGGAGGTCCGACAGGAGCCTTCCCCAGGCTGCGTCGGTCCAGTAGGGTACGGTAAAATACAGGTTGATCAACTGAAAAAAGGTCTCCCTGTCCGTCGCCGACGATGATCCCGACAGGGTAGCGGTGGTTTCATTCAAATTTGCCTGGATGCGTATGTTTTTTCCCGTCAGTTTTTTGGTAACTTCCGCTGCGGAAAACCCGTTCAGTCCGGACAGCTCCAGGTAATCCCCGGCCACTTGGGCGGAGGGATACTCCTCGTCGGTCAGAAGGGAAAGCCCGCCCCGGCTCACTGCGGTGAACAGAAATGTATCGGCTTCAAAGTCTGTGGGACGTATCCATACCACCGCGCCGTTGGACAGGGTTAGCTCGGTGACCGGGTTTTTTCCCGGCGATCCGGTGCCGTCGGGAAGGAGACGCTCCGCCGTGATAAAACCCGGCAGAGGATATCCCGGCCACAGAGGCGCGTCGTCCGCATTCTCCGGCCAGGGCTCCAGGGGAGACACGGGGCGGTATCCATGCCAATCCGCCCGAATTTCCTCCTGGGACAGCACCTCCGGGGAGAGCGGCAGACCTTCCGGCGGGCGCGTTACCACCAACAGCATGGTGCCTCTGCCGGAAAAGTATCTACGGATGGCGCCGTCCACGTCGTTTTTGCGGATGGTACCCAGGGATTTTCGGGTGAGTTCGTATTTTTCGTCCGGGGAGAGAAGGGGGCTGCCGTCCAAGACGCTGTTCACCAGGGCGTAGGCCTTATCTTGCGACGGTGTCTTGTCGCGGTTCTGCCAGGAAAGCCGTGAGCCGGAGAGTATCCGCTGTTTTTGTCTGTCCAGTTCCCCTTCCGTGATGCCGAACCGCCCGTACCGGTCAAGTTCCTCCAGCAGACTGTGGAAGGCGGCGGTCCACTGTCCGTCCTTGGGGACCAGCCAGGTGTGGGCGGCGGTGAGTTTTCGGAGGAACGGCGAGATGTTTGAGCCCGCAGCCAATATGGGCGAGTTTTCCTCCTCCAGCCGCTCGTTCAGCCGCTCGGAAAGGGCGGCTCCGGCGATTTCTCTCACGAGGGCGGCGGCGAAATCAGCTTCCGTGCGCACCGGCTCCGGGGGCGAAAAGTGGTACACCTGGGCCTGGGTGTAGGGATTTTCGGCGTCGGTGATCACCAGGGCGCGGGGATCCCCCTGTATGGGGACGGTATATTCCGGCGCTTCGGTCTTTATATCGCCCCCGGGGACCAGCGACAGGTATTGCTTGATTTTTTCTTCTATGTATAGGGGATCTGCGTCCCCCACGATCACCACGGTCATCATCTCCGGTCGATACCAGGCATGGTAAAAGTCCATGATCCGATCCCTGCTGATTGTGCGGATGATCTCCGGGTCACCGATGACCTTTCTCTGGGCATACCGGGAATCGGCAAAGAGGAAAGGCAGCATTTTATCCTGCACACGCCCGGAATACCCGCGCCCCAGCCGCCACTCCTCGATGACCACCGCCCGTTCTTTTTCCAACCGCTCCGGGTCAAAACTTATGGTATCGGTCCAGTCTTGCACCACCGTGAGCGCCGTGTCCAGCATGGCCGGATCATCCGCCGGAACCTCCAGCATATAGACCGTCTCCTCGAAGGACGTATAGGCGTTCACATCCGCGCCGAAGTCCATGCCGATTGACTCAAAGTAGCTGATCAACTCATTGGCCTGGAAATGCGCCGACCCCTCAAAAGCCATGTGTTCCACCAGGTGGGCGATACCCCGCTGATCCTCGTCTTCGACCAAAGATCCCGCGCGGACTACCAGCCGGAGGAGTATCCGGTTTTCCGGCATGGGGTTGCGTAAAATCCGGTAGGCAAGCCCGTTTCCCAGTTTTCCCGTCAAAATCGCCGGGTCTTCCCGAAGGGGCGCTGAGTCGGCGGCGGGGTGGGGTATTCCGGCACAGGCGGCCAACGCCACCCAAAGTGCAACCAGAAACGCCAGAAAATGAATCCGGCGATGGTTTTTGCGGAACAAAATTAAAACAGAAAACACACTACACATTTCAGTATTTTATACCACGGATGAATAGACATTGTCAACCCATAGCAAACAAAGGGATTTAATAATTTCACCGAAAAGTCGCCTGGAGCAACGGGATAGTACAATATTCGCCCGGCGTTGACGAGTCAACCCCGATTTGCAACATATACAGGGCAGCGGCAGCCATGTCATAGATAGGTTTGATGCAAATTGACCAAGTACAAATATACCCCGGAAGCAAAAAAGATAATCCCCAAGGCCAGACTGAACATCGACAGGGTCTGGATCAGCAAAATATAACCGGTGAACAATAGCAAAAAACCCATGGCAAGCCGCTTTCGCTCCGGGCCGTTGTTTTGTGCTTCAAGGAGAAGAGACACAAAGGTGAGTACGGCCAAAGTCAGTTCGTACACCCAAAAAAAAGGTATAAATCCGATTCCCACGGTACAATTGGGTAAGATTCGTGTGGTGTTCACCGGGATGAGTAGGGCGATAACCCCCGTCACGGCAAAAAGGACGCCGGAGTTTCGTTCGGAACCCTGGGTTTGCCCCACGATAGAAAAGATAGATGAAAACAAAAAGGACGCCGGTGCCAGAAGCCGCCCGAAAAAGAAAATCCTGGTGGAGGTGATCAAAAAGGATGCGTTGCTTTTCCACAAACCAAGGAAGGGTATAAAAAGCCGAATCGATTCTGTGAGGCAGGCCAGCAAAAATAAGGCAAAATACAAACATTCCTGAGATTGGGTTTTGGCGAAATGGGCCATCATCAGGCCGGTGATTACGGGTACGCTTACCGTCAAGAAGCAAATAGAAATCAGAACCGCCGGAAAGCTGTAGGGAGCGGCAAAATAAAAGAGACTGACCGCACCAAAGGAATCGCCGGAGGGAAATCGAAAGATTTGGTGCGAAATCGAATAAAACGCCAGAATACCGATTGAACAAACGGCCAGCAGAGAAAAAACCAACACGCCGGTCATAACCCGGTTTCTGGTATGCAAAGTCATATATAAATCATACCATATAGACAAAATTTTGTAAAGCAAGTAAAATAACTTCCGATAATTGTAATAGGGTACCTCTAAATACAATTTTTTGAGGCGCTCCGATTTAAAAATGTAATTGCGTATGCAATTACCAAGCACATCGAAAAACCTAACCGAGTTTTTTAATGTGCCCTGTAGTAGTGAGGGAAAATATGCGTGGAAAACACATGCTAAGTATACTTCTTGTATTGACCGCTGGGGTCTTTTTGTATGCCGGCGATGCGGCTTGCTTTGTGGACATGGGATTTTCCCCGGACGGTACCGTGTATGTTTTCGGCGAATACGGAAAAATTGACGGAACTTATCAGGGATACGCGAATATATGGTCAGTGGATGTGGCGCGAAATGATTTCATCTCCGGGGAAAATTACAGCACCCGCCCCTCGGTCGGGCCTGGAAATAAATCAAGTCTGGCGGTGTTCGAGGAACTGCGGAGCAAAAGCGTATTAACGTTAAGCAAATACGCGCCGGTCCCGGTCCCGCTGGCCCGGACATTGTACCTGCGGGAAAACGAACAAAAACCTCCGGAGGACACTCTGGAATTTGAGGACTACGAGCGGGTCACCGGGGAGGTTCCCATCGTGTATTCGGTGCGGCTGGCAGCCACCTTCAGCGGTTTGGGGCAAAACATCAAATCAACGCTGGACATCATCGTGGAAGAAAAGGATACCGCCGGGAACGTCCGGGCGCGATACCATGTGGGCAATCCTCAAATTACCCGTATCGGCGTGAAAGGCTATTCGGTGAGCAAAATTTTTACCGATCAGAGCGGCAGAAGCCTGGTGTTTGTGATAGAAAAATTGATCGTAGACCCCACCGGCCTGTCGGTACGTTATATGGTAGAAACCGTGCGGAGATAAGTTTCGTACAGTTTGACTATATTGTCCACAAAGCGATCCACCGAATACTGCCGCGAAATTTCTTCCGCGCGCTTCCCCATACGCAGCCGCGTCTCCCGGTCAGCCAGCAATTCCACCGCCTTTTCCCACAGCCGTGCATCGTCTTCCACCATCCAGCCGTCTTCGCCGTTCAGCACCATGTCCTGGATGCTGACGTCCATCGCGGCAACCACCGGCAGTCCCGACGCCATGGCTTCGATAAAGGTAATGGGGTGCACTTCGCTGTGGGATGCGCTCATGAACAAATCCGAGGCGGCATAGATGTGCTTAATCTCGTTGGGCCACTGCAAATAGCCGGTAAAAATTACCGTTTCCGAGATCCCCAATTCGTGGGCATGAGCTTGCAACGCCCGGCGGTCGGGCCCGTCACCCACCAACAGGAGCCGCGCCTGGGAACGGCGGGCAACGATTTCCCTAAAATTATTGAGGAGGGTGTAGACGTTTTTTTCGTTGCCCAAACGCCCCACAAAAATGATGAGTTCCTGTTCGCCGTTGCACAAAAAGCGGTGCCGTATTTGCCGGGCGGCTTCTGCGGTACTGTGGTCCCGGTCGTAAAAAAGAGACAAGTCGATGCCGTTAGGGATCACTTCCACCGGGCCCTGATAGTCGATTTCATTCAAAAAAAATTTGACCTTGGGGGAGGGCGCCACCACGCATTTTTGGTACCTGAACAGGTATCGGAAAAAACCCTGTAAATTCAGGCGGAAAAATAAGTCCAGCAGGAAAGGCACGTAATGGTGATAATCACTATAATAGGTGTGCATGGTGTGTACACAGGGGATGCCCGTCTTTTTTGCGATGTATCGTGCAGCCAACTGCAAACTGAATTCCGTGTGGGTATGGATAATGTCCAGATTCAATTTTTGGGCGATCTTCAATATCCGTCGACCCAGAACGAGGGCCACCCGGTGCTGAGGTTCCTTGGGGAAGCGCACTGACTGGATGCGGAAGACCCCTGCTTCGGGAAGGGCGTCCGGGTGGCCAACTGTGAAAATATACACATGATGCCCCCGCGCTTCAAGACCGGTTTTGAGGGTGCGCAAAACGGTCACCACGCCATTTACCTGGGGAGCATAGGTGTCAGAAAAAATTCCGATATTCATGCCTTATAATATACTACAAATTTCCCCAAAAGTCTATATTGGGCACGGGGGACACCAGTAATTCAGAATTCAAACTGCGAAATTGCAGTCAAGTATGGCAGCACTGATATATCCCGGGAACGACGCTCCTGGTAGGATAAATCAGTGCTGCCTTGAATTTTTGCATGAAGGCAACGTGTGCTAATTTTTGGTTATGGCAATTCGGTGCGCCTGGGCCGGGGCCTTCCGGGGTACCGTGATGGATAGAACGCCATTTTCGTAGTGGGCGGTGATATTCTCCGGATCCACGTCGCTGGGCAAACTGAAACGCCGGGTGAAGGAGCCGAACTTGCGCTCCCGGATCAGCCACTTGGACGTGTCCTTCTCGGCGTCCTCATCCGCCGTTTCTTCCCGCTGGGCAGTGATAGTGAGCACCTGTTCGTCCAGACTGACATCCGCATTTTCTTCTTTAATACCGGGCAGATCCACGTGGAGCACATAGGACCGATTGGTTTCTTTCACATCCACCGTGGGAAACACAGTGCCGTGGGTACCCGTTTTGCCGAAATAATCGGAAAAATTGCGTTCAATCACGTCGAACATATCCGATGCAAATCGAGGATTGTAAAAACCTACTGAATAAGCCATAAAGGCCTCCTTAATAATAAATGATTTGTCCACCCAACGGCGGACATTATTATTACAGCAAATTCCGTGCCAAAATTTAAAAAATTGGTAAATCAACATATCCCGCGCACGCAGCGGGGTATGAAACCCTCTCCGCGAGTCAACAACCCCGCACGCAGCGAGGTATGTTGTTTTTCCCGAATAAGCCGGTCTTGGGTTTAATAGTTTTATTACGAGTCGGGGGCGCGCCCTGTATTACCTTCACTGGAAATAAGGAAATTCAGGCCGTACAAGTTTTATACACCGAAATTTTTACCATCGAAAGTATCATTATGACACAATAGTGTATCAATTTGATACTTTTTGTACCTTCGTTGCAGGCCGGCAGCCACTGGGTGAAGCGCTGCCAATAATTATGAGGTCGCCCCGCCAATCCTCCCATGACCGCCGTGCGCCGCTAATGCATAGAGGTCTCACCCACCGTGTTACACACTGTGTTCACTCGCTTGACAAAACCGCAAAATACTGCTATATTGCCCTCCATGAGAGTTATCGCATTAAATGGGAGTCCTAAAAAAAACGGAAATACGGCCATGGCGCTGTCCATCATGGCCAAGGAATTGACGTATGCGGGCATTGAAATCGAGATCATCCAGATGTGGTCGGAACAGGTCTATGGATGTATGGGCTGCGGAAAGTGCGGAGCCGACCCGCGCCATCACTGCGTGTTTACCGCCGACAACCTGAACGAGGTATCCGACAAGATTCGCGAGGCCGACGGGTTGATACTGGGTTCCCCCACCTACTATGCGGGGATCAACGGCAGTTTTAAGTGCTGTTTGGACCGGCTGTTTTTCAGCTCCTCGGCGCACTTCAAGTACAAGGTGGGTGCCTCGGTGGCGGTGGTTCGCCGGGCCGGCGGGGTGGACGTGATTCATCAGCTGAATAATTACTTCCAGCTCGCGGAGATGATCATTTCTCCGTCGCAGTACTGGACCGTGGTGTACGGTCAGATGCCCGGAGAAATCGAGAGGGATCCTGAGGGGGTGCAGACTATCCGAAGAAACGCCGGGGCAATGGCCTGGCTGCTGAAGTCCATGGGTGCCGCCAAAAGTATCTGTCCCAAACCGGAAGCGGAAATGCGGGCCTATACCAATTTTATCAGGCATCTGTGATTATACGCAATGGAAGGGTTGTCACCGAAGATGCGGTGATCCGGGCGGACATACTCATCCGGGGAGAAACCATTGCCGCTGTGGGGTGTGATATTCCCCTGCCGCCGGATTGCACGGTGATTGACGCGGCGGGTATGTTCGTGTTCCCCGGGGGGATCGATGTGCACACCCACATGAACCTGGACACCGGCGTGGCGGTAGCGAGCGACGACTTCTACACCGGTACCGTGGCCGCCGCCTGTGGGGGCACTACTACCATCGTGGACCACATCGGCTTTGGGCCGGCGGGGTGCCGGTTGGACCACCAGATTGAACGCTACCACGGGATGGCGGACGGGATGGCGGTGATCGATTACGGTTTCCATGGGGTGATCCAGCATGTGGATGACGGGGTCCTCGCGGACATGGGGCGCTTGGCAAACGAGGGGATCACCAGTTACAAGGTGTACCTCACCTACGGCTTCAAGATTGACGACGGAGGGCTTTTTCGTGTGCTTGAAAAGGCGAACGAAACCGGTGTGCTCATCGCGGTACACCCGGAGAACGACGGGGTGATTACACATTTCCGGGCGTGTTTCAAGGCCCAGGGAAAACTGGCACCCAAATATCACGCCCTGTCCCGCCCTGCGGAATGTGAGGCCGAAGCGGTGAACCGGGCAATATTGTTGGCACGCATGGCCGGGGACGCGCCGCTTTACATCGTGCACACCTCAAGCGCTATCGCCCTGTCCTGTATTATGGCTGCCCGGGAGCGGGGTCAGCGCCGCATTTTTGCCGAGACCTGCCCCCAGTATCTTCTGTTGGACGAAAATCGCTACGATCTGGGGGAGGATTCCCTCAAGTACATCATGTGCCCGCCCCTCCGTACCGGCGCGGACAACGAGGTGCTGTGGAATGCTTTGCCGCAGCACCTCGATACGGTGGCCACCGACCACTGTCCATTCATGTTTGCCACCCAAAAGATGCCCGCCAAAGACGACTTTACCCGTTGTCCCTCGGGCGTGCCGGGGGTGGAGGAACGGATGGCACTGCTTTTCAGCGAGGGAGTACAGAAGAACCGGATCACCCTGCGGCGCTTTACCGATCTGACCAGCACAAACCCGGCGAAACTGTTCGGCATGTATCCCAGGAAGGGCGTGATCAGGCCGGGGAGCGATGCGGATCTGGTGATCATCGATCCGGACAAACAGGTGACCATCCGGCAAAAAAACCTGCACTCCCGGGTGGATTACAGTGTCTATGAGGGGCTTGAAACCCAGGGTTGGCCGGTGTATACCATCAATCGGGGTGAAGTGATCGTCAAAAAGGGCGAGTTTATCGGAAAGAAGGGACGAGGGGTATTTATACAACGCAAAAGAGGAGTCTATGGATGATATTGTTGAAGCGATGAAACAGGCTTTTCAACGGGGGGAAGGTGTGGTACTCGCCGTCATAAACCGCGCCACCGGTTCCACACCACGTAAAAAAGGCGCCCTGATGCTGGTGGGCCAAAACGGACGGCTGGCAGGTACCATCGGTGGGGCCATCGCCGAACATTTGGCAATACAGGAGGGGCAAAGATTGCTCGCCGCAAAGCAGTCGGGGCGCAAAGAATACCTTTTGCATCCCAACGAAGCGGCGGATTTGGGGGCGAAATGCGGCGGGGAAATAACCGTGGATTTTCGGTTTATCCCTGCGGGGAATCCCGTCTCCGCCGCTATCCCGGCTGATTTTTTCGCACCCCAGGCACATGCGGACATCGTGTATATTTTCGGCGGCGGGCATGTGGCCCAGGCATTGGTACCGGTCCTGGTTCCCCTGGGGTTTCGTCTGCGGGTATTTGAGGATCGGGCGCAATTCGTACAAAAGAGCCTCTTCCCCGGCGCCGATGAGGTTATTCTGGGCAGCTTTTCCAATATCCGGGAGAAAATCATCGTCTCCGGCAATGACTACGTAATAATCCTCACCAGGGGGCATATTTTTGACTATGAGGCGGAGGCTTTCGCACTACAGAGCGCTGCCTGTTACATCGGGGTTATCGGTAGCACACAGAAACGGGATTTCATCAACGTCAAACTCCGGGACGCCGGGTTCGGGGAAGAGGCGATTTTCGCCCACCGGGTTCATGCACCCATTGGCCTGCCCATTGAGAGCGAGACTCCGGAAGAAATCGCCGTGAGCATCGCCGCGGAGCTGGTTCTGTGGCGCGCAAAACGCCGGGCAATCGGGACACAAACCGGGGCTGCCGGCATCAAAGACCGGGTGAACACCATCGGCGCGGGACAGGCGGGGCCGCTCCTCTTTACCTTCGATACCATAGCCGCCGCCCTGGAAGCCGAGAAGGTGTTCCAACACGCCGGTATTCCCAGCCATCTGGCGCCGCCCCCAGAAAATCTGGACGTATCCTGCGCCTATACCCTCACGGCGGAGGCGCAAGGGGTGTGCGCCCTGCCGGAGGATGCAAAAATCGAATATTCTCTGGTATTCAAAGGTACCGCGGATCCCGGCGGTGGGGAGACCTATCGGGTGATCAAGTCAAATTACAGTCGGTTCAAGGAGCTGATCCAGCGAAAAACCGTACCGGTCCGCCGCAAGTGGAATCCATAATTATTCCCGTAACGGGGTTGTTGTTTCTGCCCGCGCCAGGACTTCTCTGGCAGCCTGCCCATATGCCCGCGCCAGGCCGCCAGTCCCCAGCAGGGTGCCCCCAAAGTAGCGGGTCACCGTGAGGAGGATATTGGTGCACTCTTTGCCCCCCAGCACGTTCATCATCGGCCGTGCCGCAGTTCCCGGCGGTTCCCCGTTGTCGCTCATCCCCCGCACTTCACCCTGGGCGCCGGTGATAAATGCGTGTACCACGTGGGAGGCGCCGGCGTAGCGGGCTTTCTGCTGCTTCAGTGTCTCCCGGGCATGGACCGCGTTAGTTACCGGGAAGACCTCGGCGATAAACCGGGAGCGTTTCACCTTGATTTCAGCGGAAGCGTAGGCGGTCAGTGTGTTCATGGGTACCCCTATTTTCGCCGTATCACCGACCTGAAACTAATCAGGTAATCCACGAAGGACCCATAGCAAAGAATCAAACAGACCACATACAGAGCTATCCCCATCCGGGGCATCACAGAAAACATGGCGTCAGACAAGGTCGGCATCCGTTTGATGATTTCAAAAATAAGGGAATAAAAACAAGCGGCCACATACAAAACGGTTTTAAACTTGCCTCCCTTCCGCGCCGCAATGGTCACCCCCTGTTTGACCGCCAAGAGGCGTAAAAACAACATGGTGAACTCGCGGTACATGATCAGCAAAAAAATAACCGGCGGCATGGTACCGGCCAGGGTAAAGGAAAAAAAGGTGGTCATGTGCAGAATCACGTCCGCAAAGGGGTCCAGGAGCTTACCCAAATCGCTCACCTGGTTCAGTTTACGGGCGAAATAACCGTCGAAAAAATCGGTCAGTTCCGCGCAGGCCAGCAAAAACACCAGCCCTATCAGCAGGGGCAGAGCGATGGTGTCTACCCAAAGGGCCGTCAAAAAGAGCACAAAAAAAATCGGCGCCAGAATAATTCTGGTCAGTGTGAATCTATCGGCGAGTCTC
This sequence comes from Spirochaetaceae bacterium, assembly GCA_031290725.1. Classification (GTDB taxonomy): domain Bacteria; phylum Spirochaetota; class Spirochaetia; order Treponematales; family Treponemataceae; genus JAISTZ01. The sequence continues at coordinate 2,522 of JAITMZ010000024.1, read as the reverse complement.
ATATCAACAGTATAGCGCGAAAGGGAAAAAAGCGCAAGACGTAAAACAGATTTTGTGCTATACTATCCTGCCATGATAAACAACTGTATCATCCTGCTGGGGCCCACCGCTGTGGGGAAGACCGCCGTGGGGGTACGAATCGCCGCGCTGCTGGATGGGGAGATCATCTCTGCGGATTCCCGGCAGGTGTATCTCGGCCTGGACATAGGTTCCGGCAAGGATTTGGAGGAATATACCCTGCCGGCGGGCACTGAAATATGCGGCGGACAGGTGCTTTCCACAAGCTTGACCATTCCCTACCATCTGATTGACCAGACTGATCTTTCCCAGGAATACAACGTGTTTTCCTTTTTGAATGACGCCTATTACGCCTTTGGGAACATCCGCGCCAGGAGCCGCATGCCGGTGATTGTGGGGGGTACCGGTATGTATCTTGACGGGTTTATTCGGGGCTATGATTTTAACAACGATTCTCATGGTATCATAAAAAGTATGCAGCTTGAGAATAATCCCCGGCACCGAACCCACCGAGGCCCCAGTGAAAACCTTATCCGACCGGAAATACATCCGCTGATACTGGGAACCACCTTTCCCCGTGACATGCTGCGGCAAAACATCGCCGCGCGTCTCAAAAAACGCCTGGATCAAGGAATGATCACCGAAGTGGAAGGGCTCCACGGTGCGGGCGTATCCTGGGAACGGCTGGAACGGCTGGGCCTGGAATACCGCTGTGTTGCACTGTTCCTGCAAGGAAAATTGACTGACAGGGAGGGAAAAAATTCTAATGACGTATTGTTTTGTGCGCTCAATCGGGCAATCCTCCAGTTCGCCAAGCGCCAGGAGACCTGGTTTCGCGGCATTGAACGGCGCGGACACACCATCCTCTGGCTCCCGGCAGGCACCGTGGAGGAACGGACAGCCGCAGCGCTGCACCTCATTCACCGGGCCGGGCTTGTAAAAGGAGTCGCTAATCAGGGCACCTCTAAAAATCCCGGTTGGGTTTTCAGTGATTCCTCAGGGAATACTCGCAGCCGCAGTAACTCTGGCGGTATAGGCCGTATTCTGCGGACAGTACCAAGGAGCGTTGAAATCCCCCTTGCTTTTTGAAGTCCGCCCACAGAAACGCCGCCCCCCCCGCCTGCGCAAGAGTTTTACCGATGGCGTTGATCTTGACTGCATCCTTGTGGGGGCTTATGGAGAGGGTTGTGGTTACATAATCAAAGCCGTGTTCAGTCGCATAGCGATGGGCCGCTTTTAGCCGGAGCCGGTAGCAGCGCTCGCAGCGGATACCCCGTTCAGGTTCGGTTTGCAGCGCGCCCGCCTCCCGCACACCGGTGGCGCGATAGAAGTCCTGGGGATCGTAGGGCGCTTCCACCAGGACGCAACGGGCAGCCGGGGCGAAACGCCGGATGAAAGCCCGCAGTTCTGAAAGGCGGCGGCGGTATTCTTCCGGCGGGGAGATGTTAGGGTTGTAGTAAAAAATCGTGAGGTCAAACAGCGGGGCGAGACATTCCAGCACTGCCGAGCCACAGGGCGCGCAGCAGGCGTGGAGCAGGAGCGATGGCTTTTTTCCTCCGGGGTCACCGGCAGGGATTTCCTCAAACTGTGGTTTCATCGGTTTTTTTGGGGGCAAACAGGCGGCTCAGACCCCGGATAATCCCCCGTATGCCGTTGATGACCGCCGCCAGACACAGAATTGGGCCAAAGGGAAGGATGAACCAAGAAAAACGAAAGAAAATTATCCCGGCCAGGAGGCTTAAAGCGCCCCGCATTATTTGATTTCCCGGAGTGCCCTGAGGCCGGGCCTGGAAGGAAAAGTTGTCCCCCGCGCCCTGCTGCTGCCAGGTGTAGGTGTAGTGCCGCCCGCCGGTGTGACCGTCGGATGCGGGGCCGGCCCCGGGATAGAACCAATCCCAGAAGGGGTCTCCGGTGGGGCCGTACTGGCCGTAGGAGGAATCACTGTGGGCATTGGCATAGGCGTCGGTGGAACCGTACTGGTTGTATTGGGCGCGCTTGGTCTCGTCACCCAGGACCGAATAGGCGGCGTTGATCTGTTTAAACTTTTCTTCAGCGGTCGTATCACCGGGATTCCGGTCGGGATGCCATTTGAAGGCAGCGTCCCGGTAGGCTTTTTTTATCTGCTCGGCGCTCGCTGTCTTTGAAACACCGAGCAGCGCATACAAATCATCCATGCCGAAAGGATAACACAGAATTATGAACGAGTCAAGCTGCGGCGAAGTTCGTCCAGCAATTCTCAATTCAAGAAGAAATTTTACCGCAAAGTCAAAGAAGTCGAAGAAGGAAGGAAAAAAGTAGTGGTTTTCCCTTAAATTTCTTAAATTTCTTCGACTTTGCGGTTGAATTCTGAATTGCTGAAATTCGTCCAAGGCGTCTGTTTTTTTCGGTCATTCGTGCCATAATTTTTATAGTACACTCCATAAAATAAGTTTTTGCAATGCCCCGCGTTACCAACCCCCACCCCTGACCCACGTAAAAAAAGTTGCCCCCATTGCTGGAGGCGG
>JAITMZ010000154.1 GCA_031290725.1 Spirochaetaceae bacterium | reverse complement strand
ATAAACACCTTTTTCTTCAGTAATCAGTTGGAGATATACCTGCAGGTGGTGCCCAAGCTGGGGATCGGCTTTCTGCCCAGCCCAGCCATCGGCAGTCCCTTGGGCGGCTGGGTCGAGGGCGACTTGGGCGTACGGGCGTGGTTCGGCCCCCACGGCAATGCCGGCAAGCGCTCCACCTCCAAGACGCCCCCTCCGGTCCGGCGCCAAACCGCAGGCTAGGGCCTGGAGATTCCACTCGTGCGCCTGGGATTCCGCGCCTACTGTAAGCGCTGAACGGTGGTTGAGGGAGGCCGGCGGGGCGCCGGTGCCCCTCTCGCGGTGAATGTGTCCCGCCAGCGTACTTGTCGTGCCAGGTAGGCACGAACGAGTTTGCTCCGCAAACTCTTTTGCTGGCATTATTTCCAGCTCAGCGCCCCTTCCCGCCAGCCCCGCGACTTTTCCCAACGCCCATCCCAGGCGGAACGCACCGGCAGCGCCGGTGCAAAAAGCAACCACCGCGCCTTTTACGGCCCCCCGCCTGCTTTGTTTTGTCCAGACTTACGGTAGTATTTTTTCAAACTTCCGGTACTATTTTCCCAGACTTGCGGTACTATTTTTTTAAACTTCCGCTAGTATTTTTCCAGACTTGCGGTAGTATTTGTCAGACTTGCGGCACTCCTGGTCGTGACATACGAATGTTAAAACGGAGAATCCGGGGAACCTTACTTTTAGTAATTCATACTACGCCATTGCGCCTAAAATTTTTGAATTTTTCCACAAAACATATTGATAAAATTTATGTAAGTTATAGAATAAATCATATTTGGAGTGTACAAATGGGAAAGAGTTTTGGAAAACTTACGGATAAATTAAAAGAATCCATTAAACAGCAAAAAATGTTTTTTGTCGGGACCGCTGAAGAAATTAAAAATAGTATTGGTTCTGATATTGACCATTCCTTTTTGACGTATAAAAAAGAGGCAAAAGAATATGGATATGAGGTAAAAAAGATTTCAATGAAGAAAAAACATATTGGTTTTATGAAAATTGAAAACGAATAATATTTTATTGGAAGAAGTGAAAATTGCTGATGCACACCCGTCTTGACTTTTTTCACGGGATATGGTATACTACCGATACATAAAGGAGCAAAAAGCAAGTATGATTTACAATCCTGAGTACGAGTGCATGGAAACGGAAGCGCGGGAACGCCTTCAACTTGCACACCTAAAAAACCTGGTGGAAATGCTCTATACAAACGTGCCTTTCTACCGGAAGAAAATGGACGCCCTGCACGTTACCGTCAGGGACATTCACAGCCTGAAGGACATCGCCAAGCTGCCTTTCACCACCAAGGACGACCTGCGGGACAACTATCCCCATGGCCTTCTGGCCTGCCCCAAAGACCGCATCGTGGAAGTGCACATGTCCAGCGGCACCACCGGCAAGCCCGTGGTTGACGAATACACCCTGGGCGACATCAACATCTGGCGGGAGGCCATGGCCCGGACGCTGGCGGGGGGCGGCTGCACCAGGGACGACATCGTGCAGAACTGCTACGGCTACGGCCTGTTTACCGGCGGCCCCGGCGCGCACTACGGCGCCATGGCCATCGGCGCGGAAGTGCTGCCCATGTCCAGCGGCAACACCGCCCGTCAGCTTATGGTGATGCAGGACTTCGGGTCCACCATGCTCACCTGCACCCCCTCCTACGCCCTCTACATGACCGAGGAAGCCGAAGAAGCGGGGATCGACCTCAAGGCCCTGCCCATCAGCAAAGGCTGCTTCGGCGCGGAACCCTGGAGCGAGAACATGCGGAAGGAGATCGAAAAACGCTACGGCATGAAAGCCTACGACATCTACGGCCTCACGGAGATTACCGGCCCCGGCGTGTCCTTCGAGTGCGAGGCCCAGGACGGCCTGCACGTCAACGAAGACCTGTTCTTCCCGGAAATCATCGACCCGGCCACGGGCAAAAGCCTGCCGGACGGCGAAAAGGGCGAACTGGTGTTCACCACGCTTACCAAGGAAGGCACGCCCCTCTTGCGCTACCGTACGCGGGACATCACCTACCTGATGCGCGGTGCTTGTTCCTGCGGGCGGACCACGGTCCGTATGCACCGCTTGTTCGGCCGCACCGACGACATGCTGATCATCCGCGGGGTGAACGTGTTCCCCAGCCAGATTGAGCAGGCGCTCATCGCCATTGAAGGCTCCGAGCCCCAGTATCTCATCGTGCTGAACCGCGGGGAGAGCCACCTGGACGAGGTGGAGCTGCAAGTGGAGGTGAAAAAGGAGTTTTTCGGCGACGAAACCCGGAGTCTGGAAGCGCTTCGCGCCAAGATCGAAGGGGTGATGAAAAGCAAACTCCAGATAGGCGTGCGCGTGAAGCTGGTGGAGCCGAAGACCATCGAACGGTCCATCGGCAAAGCCAGGCGGGTTATTGACAACAGGAATATATAGAGGGATAAAATGGCAATCAAACAAATTTCGGTATTTTTGGAAAACAGCTCCGGGCGTCTGGCGGAAGTAACCGGCGTACTCTCAAAGGCGGGGATAAACCTGCGGGCCATCAGCATCGCCGACACCGCGGACTTCGGCATTCTCAGGCTGATTGTGGACAAGGAAGAAGCCGCCCAGACAGTGTTGACCCAAGCGGGCTTCACCACCCGGACAAGCAGCGTGGTGGCCGTGGAGATCGAAGACCGGCCGGGAAGCCTGGCAACGGTGATGGAGCTTTTCCGCGCGTCAAAGGTGAACATCGAGTATCTCTATGCCTCACTCCAGGCCAAAGCCGACAAGGCGGTGGTGATATTTAAGCTGAAGGATTTGGACCAGGGGCTGCGGATCATCCGGGCAAACGGCCTTCCCGTGGTGGAATCCTTCTAAGGACATGCTGAAAAACGAAGAGTTCCGGGACGGTGACGGATCACCGCCCCGGAACTCTTTTGTTAGCGCATCGGTTTTAGTTGCGGGCTAACGGCGAGGGGCGCCTCGGTGGCTTCCTTCACCTGCTCCACGGTAAAGTCGGGGTGCAGTTCGGTCAACACCAGTCCTTTTCCCGTAACCTCAATGACCCCCATTTCGGTGATGATCATGTTCACCACCCCCAGCGCAGTGTAGGGAAGGGTGCATTCTTTAAGAATCTTTGGTTTGCCCTTCTGGGTATGGGTCATGGCTATGATAACCTTCTTGGCGCCCACCACCAGGTCCATGGCGCCTCCCATACCGGGAACCATTTTTCCTGGAACAATCCAGTTGGCCAGATTACCGTGCCCATCGACCTCTAGGGCGCCTAAAATAGTGGCATCCACGTGACCGCCCCGAATAATCCCGAAGGAATAGGAGCTGTCAAAGAACATGGCCCCCGGTTTAACCGATACGGGCTGGCCGCCGGCGTTCACCACGTCCACATTAGCCTTTGCCGGAGCGGGCCCCATACCCATGATGCCGTTCTCCGACTGCAGGATAATGTCTATCCCCGGGGGGAGAAAGTCCACCACCATGGTCGGCAGCCCGATACCCAAATTGACCACATCACCGTCATGAAGTTCCTTGGCAACCCGTGCCGCGATAATTTCTTTTACATCTGCCATGGTTTTTCTCCTTCAACAATCGCATTCACGAAAATGCCTGAAACATGCACGGCGCTGGGGTCGATTTTTCCCGGCTCCACCACCTCGCAGGCCCCGGCGATCACATAATCCGCCGCGGTGGCCATCATGGGGTTAAAGTTCTTGGTGGTTCCGTAAAAAACGATGTTCCCAAAGGTGTCGATCTTGGACGCCCGGATGAACGCAAAGTCCGCATGAAGAGCTTTTTCCAGCAGATAGTCCTTGTTTTCGATGGTGATCACCTGTTTGCCATCGGCAATGATGGTGCCTACACCGGTGGGGGTCAAGAAACCCGGAATACCGGCGCCTCCGCAGCGAATTTTTTCCGCCAGAGAGCCTTGGGGAACCAGGATACATTCCAGGCTCCCGTCGTTCATCCGTGTGGCCACTTCGGGGTTAAGCCCCACGTGGGACGCGATGAGGGTCTTAATCTGGCCGTTGGACAACAGTTTGCCTGTCCCCCGGCCCGGGGTTCCCGCGTCGTTGCAGATGATGGTAAGGTTTTTTACCCCCTTGCGGACCAAAGCGTCTACCAAAATTTCCGGTGTTCCGCAAGCCATAAAACCGCCGATCATAATGGTTGCCCCGTCTTTTATCTGGGACACCGCTTCATCGGCTGTCTTAAGTTTCGATTTAATTGACATTATAACTCCTTATTACACAAAGAAACCCCAAATCAGGGCCAATATCATGGACATAATCGTCGGGATAAGGCAGGTGGTAATAAACACGCCCTTGTAGGATTCCTTGTGGCTGCAATGTGAAACCGCCAGCAGGGTAAGCACCGCGCCGTTGTGCGGCAGGGTGTCCAAACCGCCGGAAGACTGGGATGCCACCCGGTGCAGCAACTGCCCGATCTGGTTTACCCGCACCTCAAGGTCGGGGCCGGTCAAGCCTGCCGCCACGGCGAGGGCCTTGGCTTTTTCCACATACTGGGGAGCCAGGGCGCTCAGGGCGATGGACATACCGCCGGAGGCTGAACCGGTGGCGCCGGCCAGCACGTTAACCGCCACGGATTCGGAGAACAGGATGTTTCCGGGCATATTCATCATCAGATCGGTCAGGGACTTAAACCCGGGAACCAGGCGCACCACCGAGCCGAAACCGACGGCGCAGGAAGTGTTCATGATCGCGGTCAGCGAACCCTCAGCCCCAGCGGAAATCGCCGGGAACAGCACCTTGGCCTGCTGTATGTTCATCAAGCAGCACAGTATGATACCGCACAACAGGGAAACAACGATGTGCTGCTTGAAAACGTTCAGCACCACAATAACCGTCAAAATTGGGAGGAGGCCAGCCAGCCAGTGCCAAGCGGGCAGGGTTTCGTTTTTGGCCACTTCCACGAATTTGGGATCTTCCTGAAAACCCCGGAGACTCTTACGGGTCTTGGAGGCTTCCCATTCAAGATACAGATAACCGGGGAGGCCGATGACCAAAATGCCCACCAGGGACAGCGCCGGAGCGGCCAGAGGGGTGGTACCGTAGAAATTCATGGGCAGCAGGTTTTGGATCTGCGGAGTGCCGGGTACGGTGGTCATGGTGATGCCGAAGGCGCCAAAAGCGATGGCCCCCGGCAGCAGGGTCCGGGGCAGGTTAGCCGCCCGGTAAATGGCGTATCCCATGGGATAGATAACGAACACAACCACAAACAGCGAAATGCCGCCGTAGGTCATGAGCAGACAGGGCAGGACCACCGCCAGAACCGCCTGCCTGGGGCCGATCAGTTTAATCAGCGCATTCGCCAGAGAGCGGGCGGACCCGGTCATATCCATGACCTTGCCATAGATTGCCCCCAAGAAGAAGGCCGGGAACCATTGAACCACATATTCCGCGAGGCCGCGCATGTAGCTTCCCTGGTAAGTGCCGGCGGCGTCCTTGCCAAAATTGATGTAGGTTTGCAGGATGTTCATCCCGCTCAACAGGGCCACAAAGGCAGCGCAGAGAGGGGCTACCCAGATAATCGAATTTCCCTTGTAGGCAAGGAACATAAGCAATGCCAGCCCCAAGAAAATAGAAATTAACGAGAGGTTCATAAAAACTCCTTATAGGACACCGCAAAAACCTCATTTTTTGAAGTATCCCGAATTAAACATGTAACTGCGTACGCAATTACCCAACACACCGAAAAATCCAGGCACATTTTGCAATGTGCCTTGTTACCTAAATGAAAGAACTTTTCCCAGACAGGCTCATCAACATACCCCGCCGCAAGCAACGGAGTATGAAACCATCGCCCCGAATCAACCGGCAGTCCATCCGCCGTCAACCGGGATCATCGCGCCGGTGATGCCGGCTGCCGCATCGGAGCAGAGAAATTTGACGATATCCGCCACCGTGGAAGGTTCCAGGAGCTTTTTGATGCTGGATTTTGCCAACATGATATCGGAAATAACCTTTTCCGGGCTAATACCGTGGGTTTTTGCCTGATCCGCAATCTGACCGTCCACCAGGGGGGTTCGCACATAGGCGGGACAAATTGAATTGACCGTGATTCCCTGTGCGCCGCCTTCCAGACCGGCAACCTTGGTCAAGCCGCTTAAGCCGTGTTTTGCGGAAACATAAGCGGATTTGAATTCAGAAGCCACCAGACCGTGGATGGAGTTCAGGTTGACGATTCTTCCCCAGCCATTGGCCTTCATGGATTTCCATACATACTTGGTGAGATAGAACGGGGCGGTGAGCATGAGGGAAATCATGAAGTCCCATTTGTCTTCCGGGAAATCCTCAATGGGGGATACGGTCTGTATGCCCGCCACATTGACCAGAATGTCCACCCGGCTGTGTTTTTGCAGGGCAAAATCGACCAGTCCCTTGCAGCCTTCCCGCTTGCTCAAATCGGTCTTAAAATAGCTGCCCCCAATTTTTTGGGCCTCTTCCTTTAACTTCGCCTCGTTGACATCTGCCATTACCACAACAGCGCCGTCCTTGGCAAAAGACTGGGCAATCGCGAGGCC
>JAITMZ010000012.1 GCA_031290725.1 Spirochaetaceae bacterium | reverse complement strand
CATATCTGCGTGAGGTCTTTTGTCCGTGCCGTTCATGGTTAAATTTCCTCAAGTTAATCAACCCTTCCCTATGAATAAAAGCGTCTGATGTACTCTTCCACATCGGCCCGGGTGCCGGTAAAGGGGCCGGGGGTTTCCATCTTCAGGGACACTGCGGCGGCCGCGGTGAGGAGCGCCTCCGGGATGCCCCGGGACAGGCGCTCGGCGATGTAGACGGCGAAACAGGTGTCCCCCCGTCCGGTGCGCCCGGAGAGGTTCCGGCTCTTGATAGGCGCGGTGTAGATTTCCTCGCCGTCGTAGATGAGCACCTCCGTATTGTGGGTGATCATGATCTCCTTCGCGCCCCCGGAATGGAGCAGTTTCGCCGCCGCCCCCCGGTCGGTCAATCCGGTGAGAACCTCCGCTTCCGCCGCATCGGTCTTGAGGAAGCGGATATAGGGCAGAAACTCTCGCTTTTCCCCCCAGTCGCGGAAGGACATTTCCCCGGTTTTTTTGTCCGCCCAGCGGAGGAGGGCCTGCACGTCCACCGCCACCAGGGCCTTTGTGTGGGCGTATTGAATCAGGTCGTTCCCCACGTCGCCGTGCATGAGCCCCGCTAGGTGCCAGATCGCCGCGTCCGCCTCTGGGATATCCTGGGTGCGATAGCCAGGGATGCGGCTCAGGGCACGGCAGGTGCGGCGCTCCCGGTCGGCGCTGTGGTAGACGTTCTCGATGGAGGTGCTCGCCGGGCTGTCCAGGGGAATCACGGTGACGTTGTGGGCCGGCGCAAAGACAGCAGCCAGATCCACGGTGGCGGCATTCGCCATGGGCAGCGCACACACCCGGTGGCCCAAAGCCCCGGAAGCAAAGGCGGAATACACCACCGCACCCCCCACCGCCCGGATCGTGTGCCCGTCAAAGTCCGTGTTGATGTCCAGCGAAGGCTGGCCGATAATCAATGAAGCAAAATCACTCATAATAAAAACTCCTATTAATCAGCGGCGAGGGGTGTGTCGGGCAGCAAACGTACGCAGCCCAGGTCAAGCACGGCGTTCACCCGGTCGCCCTCGCGGTAGGCGGGAAAATTTTGGGGATTGTATATCTGAATCACCAGGGTGGTCCCCGCCCCTTCCAGTTCATACTCCAGGTTGGTGCCCAAAAAGGTGACCCGCCTGATGACCCCGGCGATACTCCCCGCGCTCTCTTCCCCGCCCTTGGACAGCCGCACCGACTCGGGCCTAAAGGCCAGGCAGCACGGATCGCCTGGGCAAAGCTTTACCGTGCCGGACTGGGGAATCCGAAAAACCTGTTCGCCGATACGCACCATTGCAGCTCCGCCCTCATCCCCGGAGTAAATCCCGGAGACGAAGTTGGCCTTGCCGATGAAGTTGGCCACGAATTTGCTTTGGGGATAGGCGTAAATCTCCTCCGGGGTGCCCACCTGGATCAGGTCGCCGTCCTTCATGATCACCACCCGGTCGGAAATCGCCATGGCCTCGCTCTGGTCGTGGGTCACGTACAGGCTGGTGATCCCTAAGCGTTTTTGCAAAGAGCGCAGTTCGTCCCGCATGTGCTCCCGGAGTTTGGCGTCCAGGTTGGACAGGGGCTCGTCAAACAGGAGCACCGACGGCTCAATCACGATGGCCCGGGCCAAGGCCACGCGCTGCTGCTGGCCGCCGGACACCTGGTTGGGGAAGCGCTTTTCCATGCCGTTGAGCTGCATCAGGGTGATGACCTGGTTGGTGCGGGTGATCACCTCGTTTTTCGGCAGGCGCTGTACTTTAAGCCCGTAGGCGATGTTTTCCCAGATGCTCATGTGGGGGAACAGGGCGTAACTCTGGAACACCATGGAAATCCCCCTTTTGTTGGGGGGCACCGTCGCCACATCCCTGCCGCCGATGAAAATCTGCCCCGACGTGGGGTACTCGAAGCCTGAAATCATCCGCAGGGTGGTGGTTTTGCCGCATCCCGAAGGCCCCAGCAGGGTGACCAGCTCCCCATCCGCGATCTCCAGGTTGACGCCCTTCACCGCCACGGTTTCGCCCTTCCCTTCCGGGGTGGGGAAAATCTTGGTGATGTCCCGTAAGGTCACGGCGCTGCTTTTCCGGCTGAAGGAGCGAATCGCCTCGTCGTTTTGCGTAATTGTCCCACTGGTCGTCTGTTGGCTCATAAAAACCTCGCTTTTCCGCTGTTCGCGCCGCTTTGCAGCGCCTGTTCCACTTCCGCCGCGCTGGGCGCCCTTGCCCGGGGGGAGAGCATCAAGGTCACCGCCATATTGATAATGCCGATGGCCGCCAAAATAACCGCCACCATCAATGTCACATAGGCTGCGGCATCGGAATAACGGCTGGCTTCGAAGAGGGAAAAAATCTTGGAGGTCGCCAGGGGCCAGCGGGGGGACACCAGAAAGATGATGGCGCTCACCGCAGTCATGGCCCGCACAAAAGCGTAGACCAGGCCGGAGAAAAAGGCGTTTCGCAGCAAGGGCAGGGTGATCCGGCGGAACGAATAGGCGCTCCCCGCCCCGGAAATGGCCGATGCTTCCTCGATGGACCGGTCTATCTGCAAAAGGGTCGCCGTGCCCGACTCGATGGCCACCGGGATGTTGCGGAACACAAAGGCCGCCACCAGGATGAACGCCGTGCCGGTGAACAGCAGGGGGGGCGTGTTGAAGGAGCTGATGTAGCCGATCCCCAGCACCGTCCCCGGTATGGCAAAGGTGAGGAGGGACACCACTTCCATTGCCCGCCTGCCGGGAAAACGAATCCTCGTGGTCAGATACGCGATGATCATCCCCAGGATGCCCCCGGCGGGCGCCGCGTAGACCGCCAGCTTGATGGAATTCCACAGCGCGTCGCCCCCCATGGAAACCACGAAGCGGAAGTGGTCCAGGGTGAGCTGGTAGTTCACCCCCCAGGTGCGCACCACCGCCCCCATGAGGGCCGTGCCGTAGAGCAAGATGATGAACGCCGAGATGAGAGTACAGGCGGCGAACAGGGGGTATACGATGTGCTTTTCGTGGAGCTTCCGCCGCTTCTGGGTGGGTTTCCCGGTGACGGTGACAAAACTTTTTTTCCGCATCCAGTATTTTTGCAGGAGGTATGCCGCCACCGTGGGCACCAGCAGGATAATCGCCATCATGGAGCCCTGGCGCAGGTCGTACAGCCCGGTGATGATCCGGTACGCCTCCACCGACAGGGTGGAAAAATTCCCGGCGATCACCGCGGGGTTGGAAAAATCTTCCATGGACTGGATGAACACCAGGAGCATGGCGCTGATGATCCCCGGCAGGGATAAGGGCAGGGTGACGGTGCGGAAAATATGCCCTCTGGTAGCCCCCAAACTGTAGGCCGCGTCTTCCACGGAATCGTCGATGGACTCCAGAATGCCGCTCAGGGTGAGGTACGCCACGGGGAAAAAGGAGATGCTCTGTACCAAAATCAGGCTGTGGATGCCGTAGACGTCGAAGCTGCGGATACCCAGAAGGCCCCGGGTGATAAGCCCCTGCCGGCCAAAGAGAAAGATGATCGACAGGGACAGGATGAACGGGGGCGACACGATGGGCAGGGTGGCGATGGCCTTGAAGAAGCGCTTCCCCCGTATTTCCGTGCGGGTGACGGCGAAGGCGAACAAATAGCCCATGAGGGTAGCCACAATGGCCACGATCACCCCCAGCTTGAGGCTGTTGTAAAAGGTCTGCCGGTTTCCCGCCGAAGAGAGGATGGTCACCAGGTTCACCAGGGAAAACCGGTCGCTCCGGTCGGTGGCCCCCAGGCGGAAAACATTGAATATGGGCAGGAGGACGAACACCGCCAGCAGCGCAAAGATCGTCAGTATGGCGGCGAAGAGCAGGGGCTGGCGGAGGAGCATGGCCAGATCGTTCCGCCCCGACAAATGGGTGAGTTTCTTTTCCCTGCTCATCGCCCGCCTTCCCTTGCCCTTGCTACTTCAGGTTCGACTGGTCGGCAATCATGGTGTTGAACTGTTCCACGAATTCCTTTTTGTGATCCCCGGCCCACACCGCATCGTAGTCGATGATCGGCAGTTTGTCTAGGCTGGTCAACCCCGGGGTGTATTTGGCCTTGGTGTTCACCGGCAGACGGTTGCTCTTGGCGTCGATGAACAATTCCTGGCCCCGCACGCTCATGAACCAGTCGATGAAGCGCTTGGCGTTGTCCCGCTCCTGGGGAAAGGCGCCTTTGATCAGCGCCACGCCGCCCACCTCGTAGCCGGTTCCCTCAGACGGGAACACCAGCTCCACGGGATAGCCTTCCATCTTGGGTTTGAGCCCGTCGTGGGAGAAGGTGATGGCGATGGCCGCCTCGCCCAAAGCCGCTTCCTGGGGCGGAGCCGCGCCGGCCTTGGTGTACTGCCGCACATTGAGGTTGAGCTTTTTGAAGTAATCCCAGGCTTTTTGCGGATCGTTCTTGCCAAACAACTGCACCATGGTGGCCAGAATCGTGTAGGACGTGCCCGACGTGGCCGGATGGGCCATGGACACCTGGCCCTTAAATTCGCTCTGTACCAGGTCGGCCCAGGACTTGGGCAGGTCCTTCTTGTTTTCCTTGAACCAGTCGGTGTTGCACACAAAGGCGATGGCCCCCACGTAGATCGGGTTCCACACCCCGGCGCCGTCGTGGTAGGCCTTGGGGATGTTGGCCAGCTCCGGCGACTGGTAGGCGTCCAAAAGCCCTTCTTTGTGGGCCGCCACATAGGTGTCGCTGGACCCGCCGTGCATGATGGACGCCTGGGGATTGGCCTTTTCCGCCGCAATCCGGGCCATCATCTCACCCGCGGACAGGCGGACGTAATTCACATGAATCCCCGTGTCCTTTTCAAAGGCATTGAAATAGGTGGGAAGCTCGCCGTCGGGCATGGCGGAATACACCGTCAGCTGGCTGTACCCGGGGGCGCTTGCGCCCGGAGCGGCTTCTTTCGTGCCCCCCGCGAACACCGGGAGAGAGAGACAAAGGGACAGCGCCAGGGCCGTCTTCACGATTTTTTTCATCAAATTCCTCCTTGGGAATAGGGTTTGTGATAGTGCCGGATCTTCGCCGGCACATTTCTTTCATATAGTATATCACCATTTTACAAAAAACGCAAGAAAAATATTTTTTTTCACCAGCAACTCAAAGTTTGCCGTATATGTGGGTTTTGGGGGTGTTTTCTACACTCAGATACGCTATGGGGAGTGTAAACTTTGAATTGCTGCTTTTTCACCCCGCTACCCCGGCCTGCTCCATG
>JAITMZ010000112.1 GCA_031290725.1 Spirochaetaceae bacterium | reverse complement strand
CCGGCTGCTCAATCTGACCCTCACCAGCCGGGTGGGAAGCCCCATGTGCGGTATCCCCTACCACGCCTCCAAGTTGTACATCGCCCGGCTCCTCAGGCTGGGCAAAAAAATCGCCGTCTGCGAGCAAATCGGCCTCCCCGGCGGCAAGGGACTCACGGAACGCCGGGTTACGGAAATTATCACCCCCGGCACCGCAGTGGAGGAAGAATACCTGGAACAGGGGACCCATAATTTTCTGGCGGCCCTCACGGTCACCGGTAAAACCCCTCGGACAGCAGCCCTGGCCTACATCGACGTGAGCACCGGGGATTTTCTCGCCACCAGTTGGGAAGCGGCAAATATGGCGGAAGATTTTTCCCGGGAATTAGGACGCGCGAATCCAAGGGAACTGCTGCTCCCGGAATCCCTCAAAAACGACGGCGCCATCCGGGAAGTCCTGGACGCCTGGCCGGGTCTGTCTGTTTCCTGGCATCCGGACTGGCTTTTTTCACCTGAAATCGGCGCAAAAAAGATGGCCTCCCTGTTCCGCACCGCTAATCTCCGTTCCTTCGCCCTCACTGGTGAATCCCCCGAGGTGTGTCCGGCAGGTTTTTTGCTGGACTACCTGTCAAAAAACACCAATTCCAGCCTGCCCCACGTGACGGGGATCACCGTGTATCACCACCGGGATTACCTGCTCATCGACGAGGCTTCCCGCCGGAACCTGGAGATACAAACCAACATCCGTGATGGGAGCCGGGCCTTTACCCTGCTGGAAACCCTGGATCACACCAAAACGCCCCTGGGGAAACGCCTCCTCCGAAACTGGCTTGCTTTTCCCCTGACCGACGTGGATAAAATCAATGCCCGTCAAGACGCTGTCCGGGGTTTTACCAACAGCAACCGCCGGCGGGACTCAGTGCGGGACCTGCTGGGGGGGATCTGCGACCTGGAGCGGCTGGCGGGCAGAATCGCCATGGAACGGGTGCACCCCAAGGACCTGCAAGCCCTCCGGCACAGCCTGGAATCCTGGAAGGAGGCCCGCAAAATCCTGGCGGACATCAACCCCGTAAGCCTGGGCACGGACTTCAAGGCGGGGGAAGAAATCATCACCCTGATCGGCGAGGCCATTCTGGATGACCCGTCCACTTCGCTCACCGAAGGGAACATCATCCGGGTGGGCTGGTCAGAAAAGTTGGACCGCCTTCACCGCTTGAAAAACAATTCATCGGAGATTCTTGCGGCATACATCCAAGAAGAACGGCAAAAAACCGGCATCCAGACCCTGAAATTGCGGCAAAACCGCATGATCGGCTATTACATCGAGGTGAGCAAAGGCAAAATTCCCCGGGTCCCCGACCATTTCGCCCTCCGCCGTACCCTGGTAAACGCCGATTGCTACTCTACCCGGCGATTGGGCGAAATCGAAAGCGAGCTGAATAGCGCCGAAGAGCAGATCATAGACGAGGAACGCCGCCTCTTTGTGGAAGTGCGGGAAAAAATCAAAGCGCACCTGCACTTTTTGTTCGCCGCCGCCTATGAAATCGCGCACACCGACGTGACCACCACCCTGGCCCATGTTGCGGTGCTCCACAGCTACACCTGCCCCCTGGTAGACCAGAGCGGCACCTTCCGCATCACCGCGGGCCGGCATCCTGTGGTGGAGCGCCACCTGCCGCCGGGTGAATTCGTCCCCAACGACATGTCCTTTGAGGGCGGCAAAACCTTGGCACTGATCACCGGCCCCAACATGGCGGGCAAAAGCACCTATCTCCGGCAAAACGCCCTGATCACCGTGATGGCTCAAATCGGCTCCTTCGTGCCCGCCGCCGAGGCCCATCTGGGAGTGGTGGACCGCATCTTCTGCCGGGTGGGAGCCTCGGACAATATCGCCAGGGGTGAATCCACCTTTCTGGTGGAGATGACTGAAACCGCCCTAATTCTCCGGAGCGCCACCCCCCGCAGCCTGGTGATCATGGACGAGGTGGGCCGGGGCACCTCCACCGAAGACGGCCTTTCCATCGCCTGGGCTGTGTGTGAGCACCTGCTGGAGGCGCTTACCTGCAAGACTCTATTTGCTACTCACTACCACGAACTCACCCGCCTCTCCCACAACAATTTACACCTCCTCTGCCTGGAGGTGCTGGAACAGGACGGCACCGTGGTCTTCCTGAAAAAAATTCACCCCGGCGCTTCCGCCAATTCCTACGGCATCCATGTGGCGCGCCTGGCGGGAATCCCGGACAGCGTCATCACCCGTGCCCGCGACCTTCTGGCCCGCTTCCAGACCCTGGCCGGCGACCCCGACCCAGGCACCGTCCCCGATGCTCCGCAAAGCGCTCCGGTCGGCCTTTCCATAGCCAAACCAGGGCTTCCGGGCCTGTTCAACGAGGAGGAGCTGGTGCTGGACGAAATCCTTTCCTTTAAGCCCGAAGCCATGACGCCCCTGGAGGCCCTGCAAAAAATCACCCGCTGGCACCGGGATCTCTCCGGTTTATAGTTTTTCAATCGAATAGGAGAGTGACCATTATTCGCAGCCTCTCATACCACGGTGCGTACCCTTCGGCGCACGGCGCATTCCGGGCGCACCCAAAAAAGGACGGTCGACAAAACTTGCCGGCCGTCCAGAAAGGAGAGGAGGAAGCAGAAAATTGGAATGAGGAGGCTGCAAGCCACGACATCCCAAAAAATCACTCTATTTATCCAATTCCAGGGCGGCGAACACCTTGCCGATGCTGTCCTGAATCACCACTGCGGCGTTCCGGCCCCCGTCCACGACATCACGGTTGATCACCACCAGCGCCGGGCCGTGGAAATAGTTCACCAGCCCCGCCGCAGGGTACACCGTAAGGCTGGTCCCACCGATGATGAGCATATCCGCTCCCGCAATGGCCGCGATGGCACCGTCCATCACCCCGGAGTCCAGGCCCTCTTCGTAGAGCACCACGTCGGGTTTGATGATGCCCCCGCAACCCGGTTTGGCACACCGGGGGATGCCGTCGGGGACGCTCCCGGACTCGGCGATCACCGAAAGGGGATAAAACTCGCCGCATTTCATGCAGTAATTCCGGCGGATGCTTCCATGCAGTTCAAAAACTTTTTTGCTCCCCGCCATCTGATGGAGTCCGTCAATATTCTGGGTCACCACCGCGCTGATCTTTCCCCGTTTTTCCAACCGGGTCAGAGCAATGTGTGCCGCGTTAGGCTTCGCTCCGTCCACTATCATTTTTGCCCGGTAAAACCGATAAAACTCCGCAGTCTGGGCCATGAAAAACGTATGGCTCAAAATCGTCTCCGGCGAATAGGCCCACTCCTGATGGTACAAACCTCCGGTACTGCGAAAATCGGGGATCCCGCTTTCTGTGGAAACCCCCGCGCCGCCGAAAAAGACAATCCGACCGCTCTCGCCGATAAGCCGCTCCAATTGACCGTAACCCGAGTCCATACTATAGTATACCACAGATTTTGAAAAAAAACAAAAAAAATTCCAAAAAATGTAAAAAAATGAAGAACCTCGCCGCGAATTACACCAGAGCCACCAAAACCGCCGCCAGGGCGATGCACAAAAAAATGCTCCCGTAAAACAAAACCTGCCGAAGCGGGGGCGGCAGACTATTCCAAGACAGGTCCCGCAGGTTTGACCGGCCCTTGGTCCGCGTCTCCGGCGCGGCTGAGCAAAGCCCGATGGAACCGTTGCCGCCGTAACCGCACACCGGGCAGCCCTGGGCGAATACCCCCTGGTCGGCGGTATTACCGCACTGGGGGCAGCGCACCCCGGCGAAAATTTTTCCGCACACCGGGCAGCGATCCGCCTCAGGGGACACCGGGGTGCCGCAATCTTCACAAAAGAACTTCACTTTTTTTTGCATACACCCCCACCCCGCATTTTGCCGGCGAATTGCGGCAGGGCATATCGAAACCACCCGGTTAGATTTTTCGATATGCTTCGCATTTGTACATCATAAACGCAGCTAAAAACAAAATACCTCAAAACAGGAATTTCTGGAAAATCGCTGGTTCATCCTGACAGGGGCACCGCTTCCAGGATGTATCAGTGCCGCCATATTTTTCAGGAGGCGCCCTCAGGCGCTTTCTTTTTCCGCCGCCGGGCAGTGCGGGCAGCCCGCGGGACAGGCCGGTGCGGGCTTTTTTTCCGGCGCCTTTTCCGTGGCTTCCTTCTTTCGGGCATCGGTGGCATAAAATCCCGAACCGTGAAAGGCGATGCCTATGCCGCCGCTCAGTATCCGGCACACCGGGCCGCCGCACTGGGGGCACCGGCGGATAGGCGGGTCCAGCATCTTCTGCACCGCATCAAAGTGATGGGCGCAGGCGGTACATTCGTATTCGTAGGTAGGCATTTTTTATTTACTCCCCAAGAACCGTTGATTAACTTGAGGCTAACAGCGGCTCCTTTGCAATTTTTCCGTAAGTCCACGGCTTACCGCAAACTCGCATCCAAGTATGACAGCGCTTATTATCCCGGACGGCGCTCCTGTTGGCGGCTCCGCTGGATACATCAGTGCTTCCCTAAGTACGGACGCTTTGTAAAAATTGACGCGTCCGATCATTTTCCGCATTGGTGAAAATCTTCTCCGGCGGGGCGATTTCCACAATGGCACCGTCGGCCATGAACACCACCCGGTCCGCCGCATCCCTGGCAAAACCCATCTCGTGGGTCACCACCAGCATGGTCATCCCCGCGTCCGCCAGGCCATTCATCACCGCCAGCACCTCCCCCACCAGCTCCGGGTCCAGCGCCGAGGTGGGTTCGTCAAAGAGCATGATCTTGGGCTCCATGGCCAATGCCCTGGCGATGGCCACGCGCTGTTGCTGCCCCCCGGAAAGCTGGGACGGCCATGCGTCGATTTTGTCGGCCAAACCCACCCGGTCCAGCAGTTCCCCGGCTTTGACCCGGGCCTGTTCTACCGGCACCTTTTTCACCTGCACCGGGGAGAGCATCACGTTTTCCAGCACCGTCTTGTGGGGAAACAGATTGAACCGCTGGAACACCATACCCACCTCCAGGAGGGACGCCCCCCGTTCTTTGGCGGGCAATTTAACCCGATCAACCCCATTTTCGCAGTCAAAAAGCAATTTGTCTTCTATATATATCTTCCCGCTGTCGATTTTTTCCAGCCGGTTCAACGAGCGTAGATATGTCGACTTTCCCGCACCGGAAGGGCCGATGATGCACACCACCTCCCGCTGCTCCACCGTGAGGGACACCTGATTGAGCACGTGCAGGCTGACATAGGCCTGGCTGATTTCTACGGTTTTTACCATGGACATACTTCGGCTCCCTCACTCGTAGACCGAGTATTTTTTTTCCAGCCGGTTGAAAACAAAGGTAAATACTGCGGTGATGACCAGGTACAAAAACATAGCCGGGATATACACTAGGGCGCTCCGGGTAGACCCTTCGATATTGCGGGTGGCCTTGGTGATGTCCACCAGGGCGATGATTGACACCAGGGAAGCGTCCTTAAGCACCATGATAAACTCGTTGCCCACCGGCGGAATCAGCCGCCGAATCGACTGGGGGATAATCACCTGGCGCATGGTCTGGGCGTAGTTCATCCCCAGCGCCCGAGACGCCTCGAACTGCCCTTTGTCGATGGACTGTATCGCCGCCCGAATGATTTCCGCGCAATAGGCCGCACTGTTCAGCGCGAATGCGATGAAGGCCGCGGTAAACCGGTCGTTAATGGTCAACGCCGGGGCGATCATGGGCAGGGCATAGTAGATGAAGTAGAGCTGCATCAACAACGGCGTGCCCCGAAAAAAGAAGATGTAACCGGTACAAATGCCGTTCAGCGCCCTGAATTTGGACATTTTCCCCAGGGCCAGGAAAAGACTCCCCACCAACCCCGCCGAAACCGCGGTTAAGGTGAGTAAAATGGTAACCCGGGCGCCCGTCAGGAGCGGAGGAATCCAGGTTATCATTTTTTCCAGGTCGGACATACGACAATTCCTCCGTCTGGGGCACCGAAAAGCGAGCTACTTGCGCGCGGCAGATACCAAATCCATGTTAAAAACATCCATGGATATCTTCAACATGGTACCGTCGGCGAACAGCTCGTCCAGGGTTTTGTCCAGGGCGGCGGTGAGGGCGTCGTTCCCCTTCTTCAGGCAAATTCCGAAAAAATCGTCCGCCGGGCCCTGCCAGACAATCTGGAAGGAGCTGTTCGGGGAAGCCACATAATCCACCGCCACTAGGCTGTCGCACACGATAGCGTCCACCCGGCCCAGTTTCAATTCGTCAAAGCAGCTCATCACTTTTTCGTACTCGTAGGCCTTGAATTTGAGTCCCTGTTCCTCGTATTTCCGCATAAAAATATCCGAGGTGGTTTCCTCCTGATAGGCCACTCCCAGACCGGCCAAATCCTCGGGTTTGCCGATTTTGCGGGTCGAACCTTTGAGCAGCACAATCGCCTGTGCGTTGCCGATGTAGGGCCTGGTGAAGTTGTGCGCCCCCTGCCGTTCCGGGGTAATGGTGGCCGCCGATATGATGCAGTCGTAGTCCCCCTTGGTGACTCCGGCAAAGATGCCGTCCCAAGCGGTGTCCACAAACTTAACCGTGAGGCCCATTTTTGCTCCCAGCGCCTTAGCCATCTGCACGTCAAAGCCGATGGGTGTTTTGCCGTCCGCATCGTAGTATTCAAAGGGCGGGTAGCCGATTTCCATGCCCACGGTGAGTACACCGGGCGTTTTGGT
Organism: Spirochaetaceae bacterium; assembly: GCA_031290725.1. GTDB lineage: Bacteria > Spirochaetota > Spirochaetia > Treponematales > Treponemataceae > JAISTZ01. The sequence goes on along the minus strand of JAITMZ010000112.1, from coordinate 6,301 downwards.
GAGTCCCCCGGTCTCTTTGTTACCGCCGGCAAAAACACCGCCGGACAGCGTCAGTACCGCCAGAGTGGCGGCGAACAGTTTCTTTGCGTTCATCGTTTTTCCTCCATTGCGTCGATATATGATAGGTTGAGACGGCCCATTTTGTCCACCTCAAGCAGCTTCACGGGAATTTTGTCACCCTCTTTAACCACGTCGGTGACGCGGTTTACCCTGGAGCGGGACAGTTTGGAGATGTGCACCAACCCTTCCTTGCCGGGCAGGATCTCCACAAAGGCGCCAAACTCCATGATGCGCTTCACCGTGCCGTTATACACCGTGCCGGGCTTTGGGTCTTCCACGATGGCCCGCACCGCCGCCAAAGCGCCGTCGGTGGCTGCGGAGGTCTTGCCGTAGATGGTCACCGTGCCGTCGTCCTCGGTGTTGATGGTGACGCTGAACTGTGCGGAAATGCCCTTCACGTTTTTGCCGCCGGGGCCGATCAGGGCGCCGATCTTGTCGATGTCGATCTTCAGGGACTCGATCTTGGGTGCGTACTGGCTCACCTCAGGGGCGGGGGCGCTGATGGCCTTGTTCATGATCCCCAGGATGTGCAGCCGACCGCGTTTTGCCTGATCCAGGGCTTTCCGCATGATCTCCCTGGTGACCCCGGCGATCTTGATGTCCATCTGGAATCCCGTGATGCCTTCTGCGGTGCCTGCCACCTTAAAGTCCATGTCACCCAAGTGGTCTTCCTCGCCCAAAATGTCCGACAGGACGGCGTAGCGCTCGTACGTGTCACCCTCGGTGATCAGTCCCATGGCTATTCCCGCCACGCTCTTTTTCATGGGCACACCGGCCGCGAGCATACATAAGGTGCCGCCGCAGATAGACGCCATGGAAGACGAACCGTTGGACTCCAGGATTTCCGACACCACCCGCACCGTGTAGGGAAACCGCTCACGGCTGGGCACCATTGGCTCCAGGGAGCGGCGGGCTAAATTACCGTGCCCGATTTCCCGGCGGCCCGTGCCCATGCGGCCCACTTCGCCCACCGAATAGGGCGGGAAGTTGTAGTGCAGAATGAAATGTTCCCGCCGGTCACCGGCGATGTCGTCGAAGACCTGCTCGTCCATGGCCGTACCCAGGGTGCAGACCGCCAGCGCCTGGGTTTCGCCCCGGGTGAATACCGCCGAGCCGTGGGGCCGGGGCAGCACGTTGATATCGCAGGTGATGGGGCGGATGTCCTCGGTGCCCCGACCGTCCACCCGCAGATCCTTTTCCAAAATCGCCTTTCGCAAAATTCGGTATTCCATGTCCTCAAACAGGGCGCCAAAGAGTTTTTTCTGCACCTCGTCCGCAAGCTGGGCAGCATATTCCACAGCCAGGGCGGACTTCACGGCGTGAATCGCATCGTGCCGTTCTTTTTTACCCTTCACAAAGCAGGCCGTTTCCATCTGCGGATAAGCCGCCTTTTCAATCGCGTCCCGGTGCTCCAGCTCCGCCTTCAACGGCGCCAGGGGCAGTTTTTCCTTGCCCGCGAGCTTCCGGAGGTCTTCTTGCAGTTTACACATGGCCTTGATGAATTCCTCGGCCTTTTCCAAGGCGCCCAACATCACCTCCTCGGAGACTTCGGCGGCCCCTCCTTCCACCATGGTGAAACCCTGGGCAGTGCCCGCCACCACGATCTCCATGGCACCCCGTTCAATCTGGTCGTAGGTGGGATTCACGATGTAGTTACCCTCCAGATAGCCGATACGTACCCCGGCGATGGGCCCGCCGAAGGGTATGTCCGAAACGTGTACCGCGGCGGATGCGGCGATTATTGCCAGAATGTCCGGCGGGTTGATCTGGTCAGAGGACACGCAGGTGGGCACCACCTGGATGTCCCGGCCAAAGGCGATGTCGAACAGGGGGCGCATGGGACGGTCTATCAGGCGGGACACCAGGATTTCTTTGTCCTTGGGCCTGCCCTCGCGCTTGATAAAGCCCCCGGGGATTTTGCCCGCGGCGTAGTATTTTTCGTTGTATTCCAGCGTGAGGGGCACATAGTCCAGCCCTTCCTGGACGCTGTCGGATGCGCAGACTGTGGCGATCACCGCGGAACCGGCGTACTGGGCGTATACCGCGCCATTGGCCTGTTTAGCCAGCCTGCCGGTTTCCAGTACCAGGTCGTCGTCGCCAATTCTATAGGTAACTCTTTGTATCATAATACTTCCTTATTTTCTGAGACCCACTTCTTTGATAAACGTACGGTACAAGTCAATGTCCCGGCGCTGCAAATACTTGAGCAGACTCCGACGCTGCCCCACCAGCTTGATTAACCCACGGGAGGCGCTTTTGTCCTTCTTGAAGGTCTTACAGTGCGCGGTGAGTTGGTTAATCCGTTCGGTCAGCAGAGCGACCTGAACTTTTGTGTTTCCGGTATCCCTACCGTTTGCGCCGTATTTGTTGATTGCGGCGGCAGATAACTCTTTTGTAAGTGCCATACTTACTCCTTATATATAAAATCTATAGTAACCTGTGTTCGCTGGGGCGGCCCAGCATGGCTCCGGCCAGCTCAAAATCACCCGCTAAAATCGCCTGACGCATCCGTGAGGAGCTTATCCGCCCGCTCCCATGCATCACCGGTGGCACCACCATGAACTGAAACCCCAGTCTGAGCGATGCATCCCGGATAGCCGGAACGTCAAAGGCACCCCGGTAGCCCAAGCGAAAATCCGTGCTCTCCGCCAAAAAACGCATACCGCAGTTTTGGACCAGGGCGGACAAAAAAACGCCTCCATCTATTGTAGCAAATTTTTCAGAAAAGTCAATAAGAATTGTGAAAACAAAGCCCTTTTGTTGAAAAAATTTTAAACGATTTTCCAATGTACAGACCATTCCGGGGAACAAAGCCCCTTCGTAGAGCGCCGCCGGGGGTCTGGCGAAGGTGACAACCCCGGGGATCAGCGAGCTTTGCGCCGGGTCGGAAGGCGGCGGGCGGCGGCGGGCGAGAATCTGGTCAAAAATTGCAGTGTGACCCCGGTGGGGACCGTCGAAGCTGCCCACCGTGAGAGCCGTTCCCTGGGGGGCAAATTCCCGCCAGGGAACGCGCATCTGAGTCACGTCATCCCAAGAATACACGGTCATGCGGCTTTCGCACCGGGATTTCGTAACACCGCCTGAGCCGCAGCAAGCCGTGCGATGGGTACCCGGTAGGGCGAGCAGGATACATAGTTTAACCCCATGCGGTAACAGAAGTCGATGGTAGCGGGATCCCCCCCGTGTTCTCCGCAGATACCCAGCTTCAGGTCAGGCTTCACCTTCCGGGCCTGGTCACAGGCCATGGCGATGAGCGCCCCCACGCCGTCTTCATCCAGGGTCTTGAAGGGGTCGTTCTCCAGGATGTTTTTTGACAGGTAGGCCGACATGAATTTACCCGCGTCGTCCCGGCTGAAGGCGAAGGTCATTTGGGTAAGGTCATTGGTGCCGAAGCTGAAGAAATCCGCGAATTCGGCGATCTTCCCCGCTAAAAGCGCCGCCCGGGGCACTTCGATCATGGTACCGATGCGGATACTGAAGTCGATGTTCTGTTCGTGGAACACCTGTTTCATCACCGCTTCCGTGTCCTTGCGGATGATCTCGATCTCGTGGGGGTCGCACACGATGGGGATCATGACCTCCGGATGCACCGGAATCTTCTGCCGGATGCACTCTGCGGCGGCCAGAGAAATCGCCTTCACCTGGATGTTGTATATTTCAGGCCAGGTGACGGCCAGACGGCAGCCCCGGTGGCCCAGCATGGGGTTCACCTCGTGAAGCGCCTCCAGCCTGGGCTTCAGGGCTTCTACGGGCACCTGCAGGTAACCGGCCAGTTCTTCAATCTCCAGCAAACTGTGGGGAATAAACTCGTGGAGCGGCGGGTCCAGCAGGCGGATGGTGACGGGTTTGCCGTTCATTGCCTGAAATATACCGAAAAAATCCTTTTGCTGCAAGGGAATGATGTTTTCCAATGCGGCGTTCCGCTGCTCCGTGGTGGCGGACACGATCATGGCCCGAAAGTGAATCAGCTTTTGCGGATCGAAGAACATGTGCTCCGTGCGGCACAGACCGATGCCGTCGGCACCAAATTCAAATGCCCGGCGGGCATCCACGGGCTGGTCCGCATTGGCCCGCACCTTAAAGTCCTTCACGCTGCCCCGCTTCGATGTCCCGCAAATTTCGTCGCACCAGCCCAGGAAGGTGGACAGGTAGCCGGTGATCTTCTGTGGAGCGATCAGGGGCAGAATCCCCGGATATACACAGCCGGTGGTTCCGTCCACGGTGATGGGGTCGCCCCGGTTGAAGGGCTGGCCGCCGATAGTGAGACCGTCACCGCCGAAGACCACTTCATTGGCACCGGACACGCAGGGGGTACCCATGCCGCGGGCTACCACCGCCGCATGGCTGGTCATGCCCCCTGTGGAAGTGAGGATGCCCTCCGCCACCGCCATGCCGCTGATATCCTCCGGGCTGGTCTCCTGGCGCACCAGCACCACTTTCTGGCCTTTATTCACCTCCATCTCGGCCTCCCGCGCGGAAAACACGATGATCCCCGCGGCGGCTCCCGGCGACGCATTCAAGCCCTTGGTGAGGGGCTTGGTCTTTTTAAGCAGCCCAGGGTCGATCATGGGGTGCAGCAATTGGTCGATGTGCTCCGGGGTAACCCGCATCACCGCCTCTTCCTTGGTGATTAGCTTTTCGCCCACCATGTCGATGGCGCACTTCACCGCCGCATAACCTGTGCGTTTTCCTCCCCGGGTCTGCAGGAGGTACAGTGTGCCCTGCTGGACGGTGAATTCCATGTCCTGCATATCCCGATAATGCTGCTCAAGCTGGGCACGGATAGCCACCAACTGCTCGTACACCTGGGCATTCCTGTCCGCCAGGGTGGACAGCTTCTCCGGGGTGCGAATCCCGGCCACCACGTCCTCGCCCTGGGCATTCATGAGATATTCGCCGTAGAACTGATTTTCACCGGTGGAAGGGTCCCGGGTAAAACACACACCGGTACCCGAATCTTCGCCGAAGTTGCCGAAAACCATGGATTGAACGTTCACCGCCGTGCCCGCCAGGCCCTTGATGTGGTTCAATCCCCGGTATTTGATGGCCCGTTCGTTCATCCAGGAGCCGAAGACCGCGTTGATCGCCCCCCAAAGCTGCACCGTGGGGTCTTGGGGGAAGTCGCTTTTGGTGTGCCGCTTGTAGATCATTTTGTACATGGCCACCAGGGTTTGCAGGTCCATGGCGTCCAGCTCCGTATCCAGGATGGCCCCCTTCAGAGACTTGATGGCGCTCAGTGCCGCCTCAAACTCCCGGGAAGGCACCCCCATGGCCACATCGCCGAACATCTGGATGAACCGGCGGTAGGCGTCCCAGGCAAAGCGCGGATTGCCGGTGCGGACGGTGAGGCCCTCCACGGCCCGGTCGTTCATCCCTAGGTTCAGTATCGTATCCATCATGCCGGGCATGGAAATCGCCGCGCCGGATCGCACCGATACCAGCAGGGGATCATCGGCGTCCCCCAGCTTTTTGCCCATCATTGTTTCCAGCCGCTCCAGGCCGGCCTGCACCGCCTTTTCCAAGTCATCGGGGTATTTTCGGTTCTTTTCGTAAAAAAGCCGGCATACCTCGGTGGAAATGGTAAAACCAGGGGGCACCGGAATACCCAAATTGGTCATTTCCGCCAGATTGGCACCTTTACCGCCCAGCAGATCCTTCATTTTTGCTTCGCCTTCGGCCTTTCCCTGTCCGAAAAAATAAACAAACTGTTTAGTCGACATACCTTTTCTCCACAAAACACAGAGTATTTTGTACCAAGTATAACATATTTTACGCAAACAGTCAAGAAAATTCCTGTTATTCCGATAATAAAGGTGGAGAAAAACCGTGAAACCTATTATTTTGTGTGCCCTGGCAGTCGCATTGGTCTCATCCTTCAGCTACGGAGCGGGCCTGCCCGCCGCAGACATGAACGCGGCGGGTGACGGAACTGTGGATGTTTCGATAAAACTTTACAATAAGGCCGTCTATTTTGTGGATCACACCGCGGATAACCCCATCCTGGTCAACGTGACGGTGAAAAATACGGGGGCCGAAACCCTGCGGTTCAAGCTGGCGGACGATCGTATGTTTTCTGTGGATTTTATCGCCCGGGCCATGCGGAATTCCGTCCTGCCCCCAAGCGCCATCCTGCTTCGTAAGCGCGCCCTGCGGCAGGCCGTGTATTTTCGGGAAATCGCCCTGGAAAATGGGGAAGCCTACTCGTTTGTGGAAAATCTCAGGGATTACCTGGATATCAGCG
>JAITMZ010000058.1 GCA_031290725.1 Spirochaetaceae bacterium | reverse complement strand
AGGTGGATATGGTGAACACCGCCAACAGCGCCATCAACGATGCCACCGAAAGCGACCGGGTGGAGGGCACCTTGATATCCCTGGACAACGACACCGGCGCCATCACGGCACTGGTGGGGGGGAGCCGGTTCACCGCGTCCAACCAGTTTATCCGGGCAATCCAGGCGCGGGTGCAGCCAGGAAGCACCTTCAAGCCCCTCTATTATTCTGCGGCCATCGACTCCCGGCAATTCACCGCCGTAACGTCTCTGAACGATTCCCCCCGGGTCTTCTACAACGAAAGCGGCGTGCCCTACATTCCGGAGAACTACGGCGGCATCTACCGCGGCACCATTCAACTCTGGCGTGCCTTGGCGCTTTCCCTGAACATACCCTCGCTGATTTTGATGGAGGGGATCGGCTTTGATGCGGCCATCGAGCGGTCCGTGTCCCTGTTGGGCATATCCCGGGAAGACCTGCCGTCCCGCGCCTTCGACCGGGTGTATCCGTTGGGGCTGGGCACCTGTTCGGTGCGTCCCGTAGAGATGGCCCGGGCATTCGCGATTTTCTCCAACGGCGGTCGGGACATCACTCCCTACGCCATCCGCACCATCGAAGACCGGAACGGCAGGGTGATTATGAACGTGGAGCAGGAGGTGCGCGCGAAAACCCAGCGCGGGGGCGCTCCCGTGCAGGTGATCACCCCTCAGAACGCTTTCATCATGAACAGTTTTCTGCAATCTTCGGCGCGGATTGGCACCCTGTCCAACGCGGCACAACTGGGGCGCATTTTCACCTACAAAACTCCCCGGGGCGATTCCTACACCCTGCCCGTGGCGGGTAAAACCGGCACCACCCAAAACTGGTCTGACGCCTGGACTATTGGTTCATCGCCATACCTCACCACGGCGGTATGGTTTGGGTTCGACAAAAAGGGCCGCAGTCTGGGCCGAAACCAGACCGGGGCGCAGCTCGCCGGGGGAGCCTGGGCGCAGTTTATGCACGCCGCCAACGAGAATTATCCGTCCAAGGATTTTCCCCATCCCCAGGGCGGCCTGGCCTATGCGGAGGTCTGTTCGGTTTCCGGCCAGATTTTAACCCCGGAGTGCGGTGATTTCCGTACCTCCCAGTATTTCCTGGCCGGAACTCAGCCGATGGTACAGTGTACCATCCACCGGAACATGATCGGAGCCAGAACCACCTTGATCAACCGGCTGGAACAGGAACACCTGCAATCCGGTGTGGGATCCTTCCCGGCGTTGGGGGACGATTCCCTGCGGGTTGATTTTTCGTTCTTGGGCGATGAGTATGCGCCGGCGAACCAGGGGCAAACCGGTATACCAGTTGACCCGGTACCCCGGACTGATATACCAGTTTTGGCACCCCAAACCAACATATCCGAGATGCAGGTGCCGAAAATCGCCCCGGAAGCCGCGAATTCCCCTGATGCGGGAACGCAAACTGGTATACCGGTATCCCAGCCGCTTCCGGAACCTGAGGCGCCCCCGGAGGCACTGGAACCGACGGTCCCGCATATCGAAGAAGAAATCGATGATACCTACTTTGATTAAAACGGGACGTGCATAATGGATGTAATCGCGGTAAAAAACCTTTCCAAGGCCTTCGGCGGCCTTATGGTGCTGCAAGACATATCTTTCACAGTGGCCCAGGGCGAGGTGGTAGCGATTATCGGCCCGTCGGGGTCGGGGAAGTCCACGCTTCTGCGGCTGATCTGTCACCTGGAGACCGCGGATTCCGGGGACATCACCGTGGCGGGCCAGCCCATGCTGTGCGGCGGTGTGTATGCTCCCCCGGAGGTGCTTCGCCGGGCGTGCCTCAAGGTGGGGCTGGTATTCCAAAATTTCAACCTGTTTCCCCATTTTTCCGTGATACGGAACATCACCGAGGCGCAGATGCGCGTTTTGGGCCGTACCAGGGATGAGGCGGAAAGCCGCGCCCGGAGCCTGCTGTCCAAGATGGGCTTGCCGGACAAGGAGACCGCCTACCCCTGCCGGCTTTCCGGAGGGCAGCAGCAGCGGGTGTCCATCGCACGGGCACTGGCGCTGGACCCGGAGGTGCTTTTTTTCGACGAACCCACCAGTGCGTTGGACCCGGAGCTCACCGGCGAAATTCTTCGGGTGATCCGGAACCTGGCGCGGGAGAAAATGACCATGGTGATCGTCACCCACGAGATGGCCTTTGCCCGGGAAGTGGCGGACCGGGTGTTCTTCATGGACGGCGGCGTCTTTGTGGAAGAGGGGCCCGCTGCGGAGGTAATCGACAATCCCCGCACCGACCGCACCCGCGCCTTCCTCCGCCGCCTCAACGGGTGAGCGATGCGCCCATCACCAGGGATGCCAGAATCATCCCTGCCGTGGCGGTCACGGTTACCGCACTGCCGTTGATCACTTTTTTGGTGCTGCACCATTCTTTATTCGTGGGCGCGGCATCCTCCGTGTCCGCCGGGACGCGCTTTTTCGCGCATAGGCACAGGCCGCTTCCGCATACCACGGCGATTTCGTCATGCCGGGGCAGGCGCTCAGGACTGTAGACCGCGGTAAAACCGCCGGAAAAGCCGCGTTTCCGCAGGCCTGTACGGACCAGCCGCGCCAGGGGACAGCCGGCAGTATGCCAGATGTCCGCCACCCGAATCTGGGTGGGATCCATCTTTTGTGCCATCCCCATGCAGGAAAAAAGCGCGGCCCCGGCTTCCCCGGCGGTTTGGATGAGGTCCAGCTTGAAGGTGAGGCTGTCGATGGCGTCCACCACAAAATCCTCCGTGCCCATGCCGAAGGAGAGCGCCGTCCGAGCGGAGAAAACCTCCTGACGGGCATCCACATCGCACCGGGGATTGACGGCCAGAAGCCGTTCCCGGAGCGCCTCGGTTTTTGCCCTGCCCACAGTGGCCACGGTGGCCTGGACCTGCCGGTTGACGTTGGTGACGCACACCGCGTCCGAATCCACCAGTACCAGGTGCCCCACGCCGGAGCGGGCCAAAGCCTCGGCGCACCAGCTTCCCACGCCCCCAAGCCCGAACACAAAGACCCGCGTCCGATCCAGAGCATCCAGACCGCTTTCGCCGGTAATCAGCGCCAGCCGTTGAAACAGCGGATTTATCATTTTATCCCTATCCTCCCCTGCAATTTTTCAGCCTAATAATCCAAGACTCCGCTTTCCGTACCCGCACCGGCGTTGTTTTTCCAGCGATTCTGTTCGCTTTCCCGGATGATGGAAAAGAGGGCGTTCTGTGCCGCTTTTTGTTCAGTCCGGGTAATCTCTGCGGGGATAATTTCTTGCACCGCATCGTTCACCTGAGCGGGTCCCTGACTGCCGGCCAGCTCCAAGTTTATCTTGGCGTCCACGCTGGTCCCGTCGATTTCCAGGGCTTGCCGAAAACATTCCTGGGCTTCATCATAATTGCCCCGGTGAAAGGCGATAAGCCCGGTGTTGTACAGCGCCGCGAAGCGCACCGGAGCAGGGGCGTCCCCGGGAATCTCCTGCAGCCGCGACAATGCCGCATCCCATTCGCCCTGCATCAAGTACGACGATGCCAAGGCTGCCAGACCGTATTGCAGCAGCCCCGCGTCACCGAATTTTTGCGCTTCTTCGGTGACCGTGAGGAAGTCCAGAATCGCCTCGGGGTAATCGGCCTGCCGCCAGTGTACCGTGCCTTCCAGGATTCTGAACATATTCTTCACCAGTGAATTGTGGTTAGGAACGTTTTCGCAGCCCTGTATAGCCGCCAGCGTCCCCAGAAGAATCACCAGGGGTACCGCCCCGGGGAGCCGTTGTTTTTTCCGTCCCTCCCGGCGGGGCGTCGGGTGCCATTCCGAGAGGATGACGCTTATGATGAAAAGGAGCAGCGCGGCGAGCAGGAAAAACCGATAACGGGATACCGGCACCACCTCAAACACCACGCCGGTTTCCCTTTGACCCCGAAGGGCCGCCCGGAGCACCCGCAAAGCCGAACCGGCGTCGGCGGAATCCACATAGAGGGCTTTGGCAGGGATTAGGGCACTGTGCTGCCAGCGGTCCGCCATGCCCTGAAGTTTTTCCGCGCGAAGAGCGGTTTTTACCCTAGTTGTACCGTCCCCGGCGATGATTTCCCGTTCCACAGTGCCCCCGAAGCCGATAAACACCACCGGAATTCCCTGTTTTAGGGCGTTTTCCGTGGACTCGGCCAGACGGTCGTCGGTTTCCTCGCCGTCGGTGAACACCAGAATTACCGGCATTGCGCCCAGGGCCGGCGGGAATGACCGGATGGCTGCGTCGATTCCCCGGCCGATGCTGCTTCCGGCGCTGCTCATGAGGTGCGGCGACAGTTGGCCGAGCAGGGCATCCGGGGCGTTTATGTCCGCCGTGAGGGGCACTGCGATGATGCCGTCGCCCTTTGCCAGCACCACCGAGAGGGGCGTGCCTTCCATGCGGGAGATCAGCGCCCGGGCGTAGGATGCCGCGCCTTCCAGCCGGGTGGCGCCGTTGGGACAGTCCGGGGCCGTCATGCTCCAGGAAATGTCGAACACAAAGGCGGCCGCTCCCCCCTGACGCCGGCTGGGAACTTGCCGGGTACCCCAGGTGAGACCGCTCACCCCCAACGTCAGCATGACCCAGGCCAACATTCGAAGCAGGGCGGAAAAAATAAGCTTCATTTGTAAATATTGTTGATTAACTTGGTTAAACAATGAAGTTACCTTTTTTAGCCCCCGCAGCCGCAGAAACAGATTGACCACCGCCGGGAGGATTGCCCCCAAGAGCAGCAGTGCCCAGGGGCGTTCCAGAGGGATGGTCATAACACGGCCCCCAGATAGAGCCGGTGAATCAGCCAGAACAGCGCCCAAGCAGCCAGGGCCGACAGGGCGAAGCGCAGGTACAGGGGGTCGTCTTTTGTTTCGTCCAGCCAGGTTTGCCGCACCTGCTCCCGGGAAGCGATGGCCGAAAGGGCGGCCTCCAGGTCTCCCAGGGACGCTACCGAATGGTATGCCCCCCCGCCCTGGGAGGCGATGTGTCTGAGGGACTCTTCGTCAAAAGAGGACTCCAGAAACCCCTCATAAACGTCGCCGCTTCCTGGGTCGCGGTAGCGGATAGGTGCTGATTCGGTGGTACCCACTCCAAGGGTATATACGATAATCCCGTTGGCAGCGGCCAGACGGGCTGCGGAGGCGGGATGGATGGACCCGGCGTTGTTTTCCCCGTCGGTGAGGAGGACTACGCATTTTTTGGGTGCTTTGGAGGCGATCAGGTGGTAGGCCGCTACGCTCAATCCGGTTCCCAGAGCAGACCCGTCACCCAAGGCACCGATCACCAGGGAGTCCAGGTGGCGGAAAAAGGCGTCGTGGTCCGTGGTGGCGGGCACCATCAGGGCCGCCTCCGATGCCAGCGCCACCAGTCCAAAGGCCGCGCCGCCGGTGTTTTTCACCACCCGCCGGATGGCCAGCCGTGCCGCGTCCAGCCTGGTCAGCGCCTCCTCCCGGCCCCGGGGGATTTGCCGCAGCGTTTCCTCCCGACTCCGGAGAAAACTCTGCATGTCTCGAGCCGCCATGGACGGGCTCGTGTCCACCACAAAGACGATGTCCGCGCCCCGGGACAGATACACCCGTTCCCGCCGGGAAAGCACCGGGTCAGCTAAGGCGATCACGGTAAGCCCGAAGGCGGCGCCCGCCAACAAGCGTGACAGGACAAGCCCCAAGGCAATGAGGCGGTTTTCGTAGCGGAAGACTTTACCCTGCCAGTCCCCCAGGGTGACCGGCAGGGAAGGGCCCATCAGGAGACCCGCTTTTCTGAGGGCAAAAAAGACTGGCATGGCGAGGAGCAGCAAAAATGCCGCCGGGTTTTCAAACCGGAACATGTTCCGCCTCCCCACCGCGCTCAAAGAAAACCACGATGCCCCGGGCGGTGTCGGTCAGGGCGGCCCGTTCCGCTGCGGGAAAGGTATCCCCCGGTTGGCCCGCGTACCGCACATAGTCGCAGCGCAGAAAGAGACCGTGTAGTTTATCCACCCATTCCTGGTGGGATTCGTCCATAAGCCCAGCGGAGATATCCTGAAATGCCCGCCGCATTTCCGTAGCCGCTGCGGCAGTGAAGGGCCAGGCAAAACGGGATTCCAGGTAATACCGCAGGATTTGCTCCAGAGCCGCGGCACATTCCGGATTCCCCAGGCCGGCACCTTTTCGCCTGAGCACATTCAGGCTGCGGATGGCGCGCCGGCCCGGCGCGCTGAAGCCCAGTGATCCCAGAAACGCCGCTATCCGCCTTCCCAGGAAATTGAGGTTAATGAGACACAGTATCACCAGGGCCGACGCAGCCACCGCAGCCAGGGCAAAAATGAACACCAGATAAGTGGTGCCCGGAATCAGCGGCGGGGGACGGGGGGGGCGCATTCGGGTTTCCATCAATTTTTGCGCCAGGGATGGGATGGTCACCGGCGCTATTTCCAGGAGGCCTGTCTCCCGAAGACTCGACTCTAACGGATAGGGCGGGGAATTGCCGTCGGTGAGTAAAGCCGCCACATCCAGGGCCGGAAAGGGGATGACGCCGGTTTTCCAGGGGGTAAAACGAATCCGCAGACGGTATGCCGGGCCGTTGCGGGAAAGCTCGGCGCCCCGGACGCTCATCAAGTCTTGCGGTACGGCGAAACGCTCACCGGGAATCGTCACCCGTCCATCCCCGGGGAGCAGGTCTATCGCCGTGGTCCAGTCGATTTGGAGAACCCCCTGGTCCCCCACATACACATCCTGGGGCGTGAGAATTGCCTGGGCATGTACCCGTGGGACTTCCGCCAGAGCCTTCGCCGGGGTGAGGGTGCAGAGTGGGGCGAACAGAAAGGCCGCAACGCAATACCGGAAACCGCGCATGGGTACAGTATAGCACAGGAGGCGGGAGATTAGCAAGCGGAGGCGGCGAATCTTCAGCAATTCTCAATTCAAGAAGGAATTTTACCGCAAAGTCAAAGAAGTCGAATAAGGAAAGGGAAAGAGGTTTTATCCCTGAAAATTTATTCGACTTGGCAGTTAAATTCCTTTTATTTTTTGTAAATGAGAACTACCGGCACGACTTGACATTTTCCTGGGGAAGTTCTACAATCCCCTCATGAACGGCGATTTTATCACCAGCAATGGAGGGCTTCCCCCTGAATTACAGACCCTGGTCAATAATTTTCACGATCAGATCGGGAGCTATAACAGCCCTTCGTATAACGAGACCCAGCTCCGCCGGGATTTTCTCGATAAGTTTATCAAAATCCTCGGCTGGGATGTGGACAACGAAAAAGCCTACGCCGAATCGTTCCGGGAAGTGATCCACGAAGACCGCATTCGCATAGCGGGGCAGAGCAAGGCGCCGGATTACTGCATTCAAAGCAACGGCGGCCGCCTGTTCTATATCGAGGCGAAAAAGCCCTCGGTCAATATCCAGTACGACAGCGCGCCCGCTTTTCAGATACGGCGTTACGGCTGGACCGCGAAAATGCCGGTCTGCCTTTTAACCGACTTTCATGAATTTTCCGTGTACGACACCGGCATTAAACCCAAAGACGCAGACGATGCGGCAGTCGCCCGCATTTTCTACTGCCGTTACGATGAACTGGACGCGCACAATCCCAAATATGCCGATTATCCCACTAATTGGGATTTTATCAACAACCTGTTTTCCAAAGAAGCCGTTTTCAAAGGCTCGCTTGAGAAATTCAGGACGTCAAACAAAAAAAGGGAACCCAGGAGGTTGACCAGGCTTTTCTGGAAGACATAGAGGCGTGGCGTGTCGCCCTCGCTTCAAATATCGCGCTGCGAAACGATATAGCTGAGCGCGAGCTCAATTTTGCCATTGGCAAGATTATCGACCGTATCATCTTTTTGCGCATCTGCGAGGACCGGGGGATAGAAAATGCGGATACGCTCAAAAAAATTGCGGAAGGGAAGGATGTATATACCGCGCTGTTGCGGCATTTTGAAGACGCGGATGAAAAATACAATTCAGGCTTGTTCCATTTTCACCAGGAGAAAGAAATTGAAGACGCGCCGGATGGACTCACTCCAACGTTGAACATTGATGAAAAGGTCTTGAAGGAAATAATCAAAAGTCTTTACTATCCGGCTCCTTACGAGTTTTCGGTAATGAGCGCCGATATACTCGGCTCCATTTACGAGCGTTTTTTGGGCAGGGTCGTCCGGCTTTCCGGCACGCACCGCGCGAAGGTTGAGGAAAAGCCGGAGGTGCGCAAGGCGGGGGGCGTGTATTACACGCCGCAATACATTGTTGACTATATCGTGAAAAACACCA
>JAITMZ010000042.1 GCA_031290725.1 Spirochaetaceae bacterium | reverse complement strand
GGATGAGCAGGTTTTTGCCGGTCAGGGAATCGTAGATGTTTTCCGTGACCCGGGCGATCACCTCCCCCGGCAGGTCGGTGTTGATGCCGGTGACCAGGATGCCGGGGATGACGGTCCCGATCCACAGGGCGTTATCCCTCAAAAAGACGCCGCCGGAGACGGTGCCGCCGGTTTGGCCGCCGGAGAAGTTTTGCGCCGCGCTGCCCTGGCCGGCTGCTTGCGCTGCGGGCAGGTAGGGGCTGCCGGGTGCGGCTTGGGCGGCCTGGGCGGCCTGCTGGGCGGCGAGGGCCTGCTGCAGGTAGGCGGCCGCCGCGTCCTGGCCGGCATCCTGGGGTGATCGGTAGGGGTACTGCTGGGCATAGGAGCCGGCGGGCGCTTGGGGCGCGGCTGCCCGGCCGCCGAGCAGGCTGCCCTCAACGTTGGGCACCAGGGGGGAGCGAAAGGCGGTGTTCACCGGCGCGCTTCCCGATGAGCCCCCGGCGCCTCTGGACCCGGCAGGGGGCGGGGGGGCGGCAGCGGCTGCGGCAGCGGGGGTACCCTGATTCCGGTACAGGCGGCCTGCCGGGCTGTCCGGGTTATCGTCCACCACCGCGCCGGGCAGCCCTTCGTCCTCCGGCAGGGTTTCCGGCCCTTCCCCAGGGGCGCGTTCTTCCCGGCCCGCCCGGTCGCGCTGGTCCCGGAAGTCGGAGGGTATCCCCCGGGCGGCCCGGGCGCTGTTTTCGGCGCTGCGGGATTTTTTTGCGTTCCGGGATAGGTTAAGCAGCATGCCCCCGCCGATGATCACCACGAAGGCCAGGGATAATATCGCCATGGTCCGGTGCCGGTCGAGCCATCCCGCGCCGGGGGCGATGACCTCCGTATCAAACCCGGTCAGTTTCGCCGCGTCTTCGTATTTTTTTTCGTTGTTTGTATCGCCCATGGCTATTTGCCTTTTTTCTTTTCAATGGTGATTTTTGTTTCCCCCATCGTGACGGTGATTTTCTCAATACGCTTGTCGATGATCAGCAGGTTGCCGGCCACCCGGTAATTGACCACGTTTGCCCGGTCTTCAAACACGGCGGGGAGGGCGCTCTGCAGCACGTCTTCGGGGAACGCCACGTAGGTCTTCTTGCCGTCATCGTAGGCCAGGGTGGGCAGCCACACCGGCTTGTGAAACCGTCCATAGGTGATGCGGTAGTTGAAGGACAGGTACCGGGGGTCTATGGCGGGTATATCGGTGTTCGCTGTTCCGGCGATACCCATAGGCCCGGCCAGGGGCCCGGCGTAGGTGTTGGGCAATCCCGTGGATGCATAGCGCCAGCGGACGATGGGCATGAAGGCGTAGTTATAACTCCGGAGTACGATGTGATACGACCGGCGGTTGGTATTGATCACCAGGGACGCCTCCAGGGCCGGTGCGGTGGGCTTCACATAGACGTGCTGCACGGTACTCCCGCCCTCATAGCTCACCCCGGCACCCAGCATCCAGCGTTCGCTGTCCGACACAAAGGGCGTGTCAGCCACGGTCTCCCCCGCCTCCAGTTGGATGTCCGTGAGTCGCAGGGGCTGGGTATAGATTTCGTAGACCCAGTCGGCGTCAAAATCGTAGAGCATGGCCCCTTTAGTATAGTCGCCGGGGTTCTGGATGCCCGCCGTGTTGGACGCCCTCACCGCATCCATCCCGGTTGGCTCCGGCGGGCTTTTGACCGGGGAGCCGCCAGGCTCCGTGGGGACGTAGACCGGTCTCTCCCGGACAATTACCTCCGGGGACGGCTGCGGCCAGCTTTCCACCGGCACGGGGAGCACTGCCAGGGGGTCCCCCGCCTGTTTTCCCGCAGCCTGGTCCCGGACGCTCTTTTCCACGTCCACTGTCGCGCAGCCGATGATGAGCAATACGGATAACAGTATGAGTATGGGATATTTCATAGTTGGGTCATCTCGCAGTTGTCGATATAAATCCCCAGGGGATTTTTCTTGATGGTTTCGTCTGTCGCCGGCAAAAGTTTCACCGTGACGATGGCCCGCATCCGCACCGGCTTCCGGGCCTGGCTTGAATCGACGGACGTCTCGGCCCAGTCGATCTGATAGGAACTGCCGGTGATCTTGATGGCGCTCTCGATCTCCACTGTCCGGCGGGTTTTTCCCACCAGGGCAAAGGGCGAGGCGTCCCGGAGGAAACGGGTCATCACCGGTTCGTAGGAGCTGGTCACCATGGCATAGCAGTCCTCGATGTTGTTGTAGAGCACCTGGGAGTCGGTGGACACGGAGCGCAGGTTGGTAATAAAGCGCCGGATTTGGAACTGTATCGCCGCTTCCGGCACCGCAACCTGGCCCGACTGCCGCACTTCCCCCAGGAACTGCGCCTCGCCGTTGGGCATCACGTTTATCAAGACCGGCACGGTTTTCTGCATCCGTACCGCATAGATAAAAAAGCCCAGGCTCGCCGCGAAGAGGGCCAAAAACCCCCCGCCGATAATCAGGCGCCACCACCGCATCTCCGCCATTTTGTCGGCGAGGATGTCGCCATAGGCCCGATCCTGGCCTTCCAGGAAGGGGTTTTTGGCGTCTGAGGCTTTGTATGTGGCGGCTTTGTGTTGGAACGGCATGATTCGCCCTTTTATTGCTTCGCTCGTGTACTAGCGCAAAAATCTACTTTTTGGCGGCCTTGGCTTCTTTGTTCTTCATGTAGTCAATCCCGGCGGTCTCCCCCGCATATTTTCGGGCGGCGGTTTGCTGCTTGAAGGTCTGCTTGCTGCCGTCTTCGTTTTTCTGGCCCAGGAACTTCTGCAGCTGGCTGTGCTTGTTGATCCCCGCGCCCGCGCCGGTGACTCCGCCGCTTCCGCCGCCACCGGAGCCCCCTGCCATGAGGCTTCGGACCATGTCGCCCCCGGCCCCCAGGGCTGTTTCTTTCGCGCTGTTCCCCAGGGAACTCATGAACGCCCCCGCCTTGTCGCCCTTGCTGCCGTCCAGGGTGCCTACCGCCTTGGCCGCGCTGGCCGCCTGGGTGATCGCCCCGTGGGCGCCGAATGCACCCTTGACCGCCCCGCTGGCGAGGGACCCGCCGGCTGATTTGGCCATGCCCATGGCCCCGCCCGCCGCAGCGATGGCGCCGGTCGCCGCGCCGATGGCGCCCGCAGCGCTCAGGGACGGCGTGCCGGAAAGGAGCGACTGGGCAAGACCCGGCCCGCTTTTGCAGATGTAGTAAAACAAAAGGCAGGTGAACACGATGGTCACAATCTCGTCCGCCAGCCCGGTGAAGGGCACCGCGGTAAACTGCTTGGCTAGGGACAGGAAGCCGTAGAGCATCAGAAAAATGCAGATGTTGCAAAAAAGCAGTTTGATAAAAAATCCGATGATGGCACCGATCAGTTTTTCCGCCAGGAACTTGCTGCCTTCCCAGAGGGAAAGGGGGAAGAGGATGATCCCCACGGACGTGACCAACAAAAACTCCAGGAAAGCCAGCAGGTATTCGATCACCGCCAGCACCCCGACAAAGATAATGAAAAAGGCGCACACCATGCCCTTGGCCGCCTGGCCAAAATTCGGGAGGAGTCCCCGCTTGGGCGCTTCGTCGGAAAAGCGCAGGCACTCCCCGGCGATGAGCAGCACCACCCGGAGCACCGCCGCAGGGGCCACCGATGTGTAGGTGCGCCCGCCCTGGGTGATGTTCACAATCAGGCTGCCGAAATACTGCCTGGGGTCTTTATTCGCCGATACCGCCGTGGAAGCGGCAACCGTTGCCCCGTAGGTCCCTTTTGCCCTGGCGGCTGCGGTGTTTTCCGCTTCCGTGGCGATGGCGGTTTTGGTATTACCGATAAATTCTTCGAGAGACGCATAGGCGCTGTCTTTCGCAGCGTCAAAAGTCCATCGGGTAATCTTCTCGACGATTCTCGGATAGAGATTCATGATAAGGACAAAAAATACAAAGGCTTTGCCGATTTTGATGAGGTTGCCCTTCAGCCCCTCGCCGGTGAGGGCATAATTGAGCGCCGCCAGGCACAGGGAGATGAGCAACACACCGCGGGAAATATCCCATGCCTTGTCCATGAAAAACGATTGGAAGGAGAGGATTTTTTCGACGACAAAGAAATACGCGGTGTTCAGTCCGTTCATGGCCTTCCCTTTTCATATTCAATAGAAGCGGCGGACGTGTATGCGAAGGGGTCGTTGTCCCAGGAGTCCGACAGCCTGGGGGGGGCGGGGGGTACCGCCGCGGCCCTTTCGGCGGCCAGTTCCCGCTCCCGGGCTTCGGCCAGGTCATAGGCCATGCTGCGGATGGCCCGGTTGGTGTCGATGCCCGTCTCCAGATTCAACTGGGCGATTTCCTTCTCACCCATCTTCTCGTCCTCCGGCTTGTCCTTGTCTTCCGCCAACTGGTCCAGCACTTCCTTCTGCCGCTCAGCCGCGGCCATATTCTCATCGTTCTGCACCTCCCGTTTGGTAAGGATGTTCTTGGCCAGTTCCTCCTCCCGGGCCTGCCAAGCCTTGATATAGACGTAATTCGACGGCGCCAAGCCCAGTTCTTTCCACATTTTTTTGCGCTGGGCCTCGGAAAAATCATTGTCCCAATAATCGACATATTCGGTTTGAAGGGCGTTGGGGATGTCCTGGATGTCGGCGATTTTGTATTTTTTGCCCCCGATCTTCACCCCCAAAGAATTGAACCGGCTTTCGGCCTGTTTCTCCAGATACAGTTGGCGGTTATACCAGGACATGAAGTCAGCCCAATTCGTGATGTTTTGGGCGCCCTTGAGATTGTCCAGCGCCCGCTTCTCGGTGCGGATCAGGTTTTGAAACTGGTTGTAGGTATTGGTGACGTTCTCGACCTGCTGGGCGATCGATTGGGCAAAAAAGATAACCTGTTCCAGTTTCGTCTCGGTCATGATGGCTTCCATAAGCGGCGCCGATGCAACCGTAACAACCTGGGCGTGGACTGCCAGATTACTAGAAACTAGCATTACCACCAGGAAAAATACTTTTTCCAGCCTGTTTTTCATATTGTGCCTCCTAAAAAATTGATGGGTTTGTACCCTGTGTATAAAAAAGACCGCCCCGAATGGGGCGGATGGAATAGTGGATTACCGGTAGTTATTCTTTATAGGACCATTCCTTGGTCTTCGCATCGTAGGTATAGGTCCCCGCCCTTGGATTCTCAAAATAAAAATAGTCAAATTTATTGGAGAAAGATTCATTATACGTGCTATAGGCATAGGTGCCCGTATAGACATTGCTCCCTATTTTGATAACAGAAAGCGGCGTTGAGATAAAAGCATTACCGCCGATAAAGGCAACCGAGGCCGGTATTTCAACGGATGTCATCTTATTGCCCTGGAAAGCGTTTGCGCCGATAGCCACAAGACTTTGTGGCAATGATAGTTTTGTTATAGAATTCCAAGCAAATACACTTTCCCGTATGGCTTTAGTATTTGATGGAATGGTAAGCTCCTTAATTTTATTCCCCTCAAATGCTCCATAACCGATATAAGTAACTGAATCAGGAATGACAATTTCGGTAAGTTTATTGCCCTTAAAGGCTTGGCTTCCAATTTTTTTGAGTGTTGAAGGGAGTGTTACCGCAATTAGGCCCTTGTCGGCAAATGCCCCCGGGTCGATACTCACCACCGGCATATCGTTTATCTGTTCCGGTATATCGACGACCGTCATGGTTCCCGTGATGCCGGTGATAGTGACTGTCTTGTCGGGGTTGAGCATCGCTTTAAGCGTTCCCGATTGCCCGAAGGCGGCAGTGATGCAGCCCGACAGAACCAACAGTGAAAAGATAAGTTTTTTCATAGAATTTCCTCCAAAATATATTCAAACGCCCGAAAGCGCGTTTGGCAATGTATCACGGGCTGCTCTACCCGTGGACTAACTCTTTTGCGTTTTTAACTCCGCCATACGGCGAAGCCCTTCGCCGGACTCTTTTTTCAGCAACGCATAATCCTCTTCAGGAGTTGCGTCTTTTGTCCGCTCGTAGTTCCATTCGCGGATGCGGTGAATATCTTCAATCGTAAAGTTCGGGCTTATGTCCGGTTTGGGAATATCATGAATCATCGTCGCCTCCTTTTTCGAGAGCTAGAATACAACCGCTAATCACACCCAACTAGAAGAATAGTATACCACATAAATCACCGACTGTCAAGCAATTTTGCACTTTTTTATATTTTTGTAGGCGGCATAGATGGTCGTCCTGCCCTGGGTTACTTCCTCGATGAGTTCCGGGGTGCCGTGCTTGAGGATTTTTCTGGCCCGGTAGATGACGGCGCGGCCCACGTGCAGGCGCTCTGCGGCCTGTTCGGCGGCGCGGCCCTCGCCGTTGCGGCTTTTTCGCTCCGGCAGTTTAGCCGCCACAGCCAGGATGTCGGCGGCGCTGGGCGTGCCGGAGAGCGCTGCGGGGGGCTCCGCCGGCACGTCCTCGCGGTCGGCCAGTTCAGCCGGGGGCAGGGCTTCCGGCACCCGGAGGGGGGCGGCGGGCTTCGCATCTTCCGGCGCGTCCTCGCCCAGGAACTCGCGGCAATCAATCCGCTTCTGGGCGAGAATTTCGGTACCCAGGGGCGCGCCCTGGCCGTGTTCCCGGGCGAGGGCGTCCAGATAGGCATGGTCTGCCGTGCCGATAAGGGCCAGGGCGAGCTCTCCCAAGTCCAACTGGAACAAACGCCTTCCCAGGGGACTGGTGTAGAAATAGTCCTGCTTCATGACGCTGCCCGCGAGGACGGCGATCTCCGCATCGGTGAGGCCGAAGGCGCGGTACACCTGGTTCATGGCCGGGGTGAGGGCGCTGGGGTCGGCGAGGTAGATTTTTGTAAGGCATTGCTGGACGATGGTAGTCTGGAGTTCGGAGTGTTCAATATCCGTCACATCCTGGGTGGCAAAGACCACAAAGACATTTTTCTTCCGCAGGACTTTGAACCATTCAGCGATTTTTTCGGCAAAAACTTCATTTTTGAGAAAGAGCCAAGCCTCATCCAGGACGAGCAGGGTGAGCCGGCCGTCGAATTTCTTTTCCACCTGGTTGAACAAGTACAGCAGGGCAGGAATCACGCAGGCCGCGCCGCGGTTCATCAATGCTTCCATCTCGACGGCCAGGAAGCGGGTGTCTAGGGAAAGGCCGGCGGAGCGGGCATCGAAGATCTTGCCGAATTTGCCGCCGTCCCAGAAATAGTCCCCCATCTGTTCCTTAAAAACCGGGCGGCGGGTTTCCGGGTCCTGGTAGTTCACGTATTGCAGGAAACTGGTGAGGGTCCGGGCGCTTTTTGGCTTTCCCCGCAGCAGTTCCAGGGTTTCCTTGATGGCCGCGCTCATGGGCGGGATCACGGGATAGTTGTTCACCTTGAACAGGGATTCGATAAAGTCAATGGCATTCAGCAAATCCCGGTCGGTTTCCAGTTCCCGGAGGGGCTGGAAAGCGATGCCGGCGTCGTTTTCCCCTGCTGGCTCGTAGAAGAGGCCCCCGGCCGCGAGGCAGGGCTGGCGGCAGGAACGGCCCTTGTCAAAGACAATCACCTGGGAGCCGGGGTATTTGAAAAACTGCATTTCCAGCAAATTGAGCAGGGTGGACTTGCCCGCGCCGGTGGGGCCCAGGACGGCGGTATGGCCCACATCGCCGACATTGAGGTTCAGGAAGAAGGGTGTGCCTTCAGCGGTGGAGCAGGTTACGTGGGGAACGGCAACGCCGGTGATCTCGCCGGTATGGCTGTTCACCCGCTGGCCGACCCAGACCGACGAGAGGGGCACCACGTGGGACAGGTTGTAGGTGAGCACCGGCAGGGCGCGGTAGTTGGCGTAGACCTGGCCGGGGAGCATGGACTTCCAGGCTTCCAGGGCGTTAAAGGTCTCTTCCTTGCAGGTGAACCCCGCGCTGTTGATCACCGTCTTCACGGCGTCGGCTTTCTTTTTGGCTTCCTCGATGTCGGTGTCCCAGACCATGACGTTGCAGGTGTAGTAGCCGAGGGCTGCCTGGTCGGTGTCGATTTCGATGCCCGCCGTGATGGAATCCCCCTCCTTCACCCCCGCGCCGTGGTTGGTCTCCTTGGGCTGTTCCCCGGAGGTGGTGGCAAAGAAGTTCTGCCAGAAACCCGTCCGGTCCCCCCGGTGGGATTTTTCTTTTTTTTTGGCTTCCTTGGCCCCCTCTTCCTTACCCAGGCACACGTAGCGAGAGGCCCAGCGGTATTCGACCCGGGCGCGGTTGAGGCCGTCCAGGATAGCCGGGTAGGTTTCCATGGGGAAGTCGTTTATCCCGATGATGGGGATGTAATGCTCGCCCAGTTTCATGGTGAGTGAAGTGACGAGGGCCTGGTCAGGGAGGATGCGGTCAAGAAGTATCGACGTGGCGGGGAACCGGATGTACTGGCGGTTCATGGACACACTGGAATGGAGGTAGGCGGCGGTGCCCTCATTGTCCAGGGGGGCGATGCGTAAGTCGCCGGCGAGGATGCCCACGATGGAGTTGGTTTCGTTCACAAAAAAATCCACATTCTCTTTGATCGATTTTCCCGCGCCCTCCACGGCGCTGCTCCCGCTTTGGACAAACAGGGCGGTCAGCTTTTTGACGTTCTCCGCCGGGGGCTTCCAGGTAAAAGTAATGAAATAACTGGACTCGAAGTGCTGGCCGTAGGAGCGGAAAGACGCCTCCCGTTCCCGGTCGATGAGGTAGGGCGCGCGCTCCTGAAAATCCCCCCGGGGGTACTCCTGGGTGAAAAAGCGCTGGGCTTCCATCTGAAATGCCCAGCCCGCGCCCAGGCGCTTGGCGAAGTCGTTCACCCGGAGGCACAGGCCGTTCACGGTAAAGGCGTCGGATGAGTCGATGTCGGGCGCGCGGTAGGCGAAGGTGCGCTGCAGGATGCCGTCTTTCTGGACTACCACCCCTTCGTGGAATTTTGTAATAAAATTCCAGGGGAGGAGGCGGTGGAGGGCATCGGAACTGTGGGT
>JAITMZ010000066.1 GCA_031290725.1 Spirochaetaceae bacterium | reverse complement strand
ACTCGATGGGCCGCAGCAGGTTCGGCGGGGTGAAGGTGCTGTCCACCACCAGGGGAATCTTGTGCTTGTGGGCCACCGCCGCCACTTCCGCCACGTCGATCACGTTGCTATTGGGGTTGCCCATCACTTCGATAAAGAGGGCATTGGTGTTGGGCTTGATGGCCTTCTCGAAGCTGCCGGGCACATCGGGGTCCACAAAGGTGGTGGTGATGCCGTAGTTGGGCAGGGTGTTGGCCAGCAGGTTGTAGGTGCCGCCGTAGATGGTCTTGGCGGCCACGATGTGATCCCCCGCCAGGGCCAGGGTGAGGACCGTGTAGGTGACCGCCGATGCCCCAGATGCCAGGGCCAGGGCCGCCACGCCCCCTTCGAGGGCCGCCATACGCGCCTCCAGCACCCCCTGGGTGGAGTTGGTGAGCCGGCCGTAGATGTTGCCGGGGTCTCGAAGACCGAAGCGGTCCGCCGCATGCTGAGCATTGTGGAAAACGTAGCTCGTGGTCTGGTAAATCGGTACTGCCCGGGCGTCACTGGCGGGATCTGCCTCTTCCTGACCGATGTGGAGCTGCTTGGTTTCAAATGCCCAGGCAGCGGTGTTTTTTGCTTTTGCCATAAAAAGCTCCTTTTGATAGTATTATTCCTAGTAGTTTGCTAGGTTTTATAATAGTAGCCCATTACAAAAAACCTGTCAAGTAGTTTTGCGAAATTTTTGCACGAATTTTGAAAAAACTTACCTTTTTGCCAAAAAAACCACTGGTTTATCCAAGTGGATTCTGATATACTCGACGGTGATATGTCAGGTTTTTATGATACCTTCGCCGTGGCCGTGGCGGGCGGCGGACACGCGGGGATTGAAGCGGCGCTGGCGGTGGCGCGGATGGGGTACAAGACCATTCTGATCACCCAAACCATCGACTCTATCGGTCGTATGTCCTGCAATCCCTCCATCGGCGGTATTGCCAAAGGGAACATCGTGCGGGAGATAGACGCCCTGGGAGGTGAGATGGCGCGTCTCACCGACCGGGCGATGATCCAGTTTCGCCTGCTGAACCGCAGCCGGGGCCCCGCAGTCCAGGCACCCCGTGCCCAGGTAGACAAGCTCCTTTACGCACAGCTCGCCCGGCAAACCCTGGAAAGCTGCCCAAACCTTTCTATATTACAGGACACCGTAGTCGATATTGAAGTTCAACAGCCCTCCGGGGCCGCGCCCGCCGGTTCGCTTGCGCCTATGGCCGGCGGGGTTCGTCCGCGCCCTTCCTTGGCCGCCCTCATCACCGAGCGGGGCAGGCGCATCCCGGTATGCGCTGCGGTGCTTACTACCGGCACTTTTCTGGGCGGGCGGGTATTCATCGGCGAGTACGACGCACCCTTCGGCCGCCTGGGGGAACCGGGCGCATCGGAGCTCACGGGCGCGCTGGTGCGCCTGGGGTTCACCGTGGGGCGCCTGAAAACCGGTACGCCGCCGCGCGTCCTTCGCAAGTCCGTGGATTTTTCCCGCCTGGAAACACAGAACGGCGACAACGTGGTCATCCCCTTTTCCTTCGGCACCGCCGGCATCGACCGGCCCATGGTGCCCTGTCATCTGGTCTACACCAATGCCGAGACCCACCGCATCATCCGGGACAACATCGGGCGGTCGCCCCTGTACAGCGGCAAAATCAGCGGGGTGGGGCCGCGCTACTGCCCGTCCATCGAGGACAAGGTGATGCGTTTCCCCGACCGGGACCGGCACCAGATTTTTGTGGAACCGGAAGGGCTGTCCACCGATGAGGTCTACCTGAACGGCCTTTCGTCGTCCCTTCCTGAAGACGTGCAGGATGCCTTTCTCCGCACCCTGCCGGGCTTTGAGAACGCCATCATAAGCCGCCCCGCCTACGCCGTGGAATACGACTACCTCGACCCTACGGGGCTGTTCCCCAGCCTGGAAACCAAAGCGGTGGCGGGGCTGTTCACCGCAGGGCAGATTAACGGCACTTCGGGCTATGAGGAGGCTGCCGGGCAGGGCATTATCGCGGGGATAAACGCCGGGTATTTTGTGCGGGCGCTTGCGTCCGGCACCTTCGGGACGGCATACAAGCCGCTGGCGCTGGGCCGGGACGAGGCGTACATCGGGGTGCTTATCGACGATCTGGCGACCAAGGGCACAAAGGAGCCGTACCGCATGTTCACCGCCCGGGCCGAGTACCGGCTGAAGCTGCGCCACGACACGGCGGACCGCAGGCTGTGCGCGTACGGCTTTGCGGCGGGTCTGAAGACGGCGGCGCAGTTGGACGCGGTGCGTGAAAAAGCCCGCGCCGGTGAGGAAGCCCAGGCTTTTATCGCGGCCAATCCCGGCGCGGCAAACCCCGGCTTTAACGAGGCGCTGTGGGACACGGCGCTCATCGACAAGAAATACGAGTTTTACATCGAAAAGCAGAACCGGCGGGTGGACAAATTCAGGCGCATGGAAGGGGCCGCCATTCCGCCGGACTTTGACTACAGCGCCATCCCCGGCCTGTCCACAGAATCGCGGCAAAAACTGGAGAAAATCCGGCCTCTCACGCTGGGTCAGGCGGGGCGCATCTCAGGAATCCGCCAGTCCGACTTGATGCTGCTCATGGTGTATGTGCACCGGCAGCGTTAGCTAGACCAAAGGCAAAAAAAACGCTATCATGTTCCGCATGGACAATGCAGCAGACCGCACCCGGGCCGGCGCTTTTAAGACGGCGCTGAGCGTGTTTTCACTGGGATGGGTGGTGTTCCAGCTCTATTTTAACACCATCGGTTCCATGGAAGCGATCACCTTCCGGGCGTACCACGCGATGTTTTTGCTGTTATATTGCTTTTGCGTCTACCCAAACCGTGAAAAGAAAAATCGCCGGGGCGCGCTGCCCGGTGTGTTCGACCTGATCCT
>JAITMZ010000171.1 GCA_031290725.1 Spirochaetaceae bacterium | reverse complement strand
TGACAAAAAATACACTTGCCTTGTCCGGGTATAACTCAGATGGAATGCCATGTTTTTCAATGGTCTGCCTGGTCACTTCAAGATACCCCAAAAGACACTCATTTTTTTCCATGTAAAGGCCGGTTACTACCCCCGTGGCATCATCAATGTAACCGTGTAGAGATTCGTCCTTTCCATTATCAAACCAGTCAAAGGGGCTGGCATCGCCTTGCAACATCTCTCCGAAACAATCCCTCCTGGGGCGCGGGGGATGAACCGATTCTTTCTGTTTCTTTGTGCGGCGGGTTTTGGGGCTTTTGTGACCAGCCGCAATGAGTAATTTTCTGACTGCGCAATAACTCCGTTTTATTTTATAGTCTTCTTCCAGGATTTCGAGGAAGTGGGCAAAATTTGCCTTTGCGTAAATGTTGGAAACTTTTGCTTCTATTATTATGGCGCGCTCTTGCTCCGGTATTCTGTTGATTGGCTGCCTTCCTTTGTTGCCATGAACAAAGGCGGCGTCACCGATTTGTCTATATTTTCTTTTTAGTTGATCAACCCGACCAATGCTCACCTTGAGCCTGGACGCCGCTTCCCGTGCAGTGAAAAAACCATCACACGCTCCTTTGATAAAGTATGACCGCGTATATCCTTCTTGTGCTTTAACCATTGTACTTTTAATATCGTCAAAATGGGTTGGTATGATTATCAAAAATACCAAAAATGAGGGTAACGTTAAAACTGTAATACAAATGTATAGTGGTTTACTATAATTTTTCAAAAATATTTACACTATAATGGCCGAAAACGCTTGACAGAAAAAGTGCAGAAATTTGTAGAAAAACCAAAAATTTATGAGAGTATTTTTCCCTACTATTGTCTCTTATTTTTCCACTGAAGAATCTAAGAAACCGCTTTGACTTTGCGGTGACAATCCTTCGTTTTCCAGCGTGTCCCTAACCGGGTTTTCCGACGTGCCCGCCGCAGGTGCCGCTATATTTCCGCGCCAGGTCCCGTGCCTTTTGTTCCGCCAAACCCGAATAGCGCTCCGGGTGGGCAAAAAATCCATCCGCATCGGCGATACCCAACGCACGCAACCTGGCGGTGATACTCGCCAGCACCTCGGGTTGGCGGCGCAACGCCTGGTAAAACGAAATGCCCGCAGATTCGGCGTCCAGGGTGATACGGCGGATTCTCTCGTGGGCATCGGAGCTGCCGGATTCGGCCAGCAGCAAGTAGGCGGGTTCGGCCAGGATGCCGCCGGGGATTTTGCCGCCGGCGCTCGCCAGATTGCGGGCCATGCCCTCACGGTCAGCGTGGAGTCCGGCGAGAATGCTTTCCATGCGGGCCGCGGCAAAGGCAAAACCCGCCAGATAGTCCGCCACAAAGCGCTGGCTGGCGCTGTTGGTCAAATCCCGCTGATGTTCCGAGATTTGATCCATAAAGAAGGTGACGACCCGGGGCGCGAAGGCCTTCCACAGGGATTTCACGTGCTCGCTATTCCAGGGATTGCGTTTTTGGGGCATGGCCGAGGAACCCACCTGACCGCTTTGAAATTGTTCAAAGACTTCGCTGATCTCCGAGCGCTGGAGGTTCCGTAAATCGTCCGCCAGGTTCGCCAGCACACCGAAGGCCGCATTGATCTCCAGTAATAACCGCAGCACATATTCCGGCTCCACTAATTGGGTGGAATATTCCGACGCTTCCAGTCTCAGGTATCCCAGATAGCGCGCTTCGAAGGCTGCGGGATCCCGCACTATTATCGCCAGGCCGTTGTATGCCCCTACGGGGCCGCTCAATTTTCCCCGCAGATCGCCGACACGCCCTTCAATCGCCGGGATGCATTTCCCCAGCCGGCTTACGTATTCCGCCATGGTAAAGCCAAAGGTGATGGGCAGGGCATGCTGGCCGTGGGTACGTCCCACCTGGGGCGTGGATGCTTCACGCTCGGCTATGCCGCACAGGCGGCGCTCCACGCTACGGATGATGGGCAGGATCACCTCACACACAGCATCCCGAAGGCGCAGGGAAAAGGCTGTATCCAGGATGTCCGCGCTGGTGGCCCCCAGGTGCACCAGGGGCGCGGTTTCCGGCGGTACCAATCGGATGAGGGAGTTCACCAGGGCGCGGATGAAGTGTTTGGTGGTTTCTTCTTCCGTATACACGGTTTCCGGGGAGAGATTTTCACCGACCGTGTCCAGGGCTTTCTCCAGTACCGGGGTGAGGCTGTCCCGTTCCGCCAGGTGGGCCTTTATGAGGGCAATTTCGCAGCGGGCGCAGGACCGTACCGCAGCCTGTTCGGAAAGCCGCGCCGACAGGGCGTCGAACACCGCCGTCTCTGACAGGGAATAACGGTGATCCAGGGGGGATAAGTTGGCAAAAATATCGCGTTCCAGCATGATTTCAGTATGACGAAAATCAATGGTTTTGTCAAGTCGTCGCCTATAGTGGGCGCGGAATTCCAGGCGCACCACTTGACACTTTCCTCTATTCCTGCTATCCTTTCCCGCATCAGGCTTTGAGGCTAAATTGTTGCCATAAGCAGGAGCAAGTACCATGACCTACCAATACTGGAAGCCGGAGATCGAGAAGATGGCCCGGCCTGACCTGGAGGCGCTGCAACTGGCGCGCCTGAAAACCGCCGTGGGCTGGGCGCTGCGTACGCCCTTTTACCAAAAACGCCTGGGCGAAGCGGGGATACGCTCCCCGGAAGACATCCGCACTCTGACGGACATCCGCCGCATCCCCTTCACTACCAAGCGCGACCTGCGGGACGCCTTTCCCTACGGCCTTTTGAGCATCCCCAAAGACGGCGTGGTGCGCCTCCACGCCTCCAGCGGCACCACCGGCATCCCCACCACCATCTACTTCGGCCGGGAAGACATCGCGCGCTGGTCGTCCTATGTGGCGCGCTGCATCTATGCCACGGGGTGCACCAAAGGCGACGTGTTCCAGAACATGATCACCTACGGGCTGTTTACCGGCGGGCTGGGATTTCACGCGGGCGCGGAAGAAGTGGGGATGCTCGTCATTCCGTCCGGGTCGGGGAACACGAGCCGCCAGTTCCGCCTGATGCAGGATTTCGGCACCACGGTGCTCCATGCCACCCCCAGCTTTTTGCTGCACGTGGAGGCCAAGATGCGGGAAGAGGGCGTTGCAAGAGACAGCATCGCGTTGAAGCGCGCCTTTGCCGGCGCCGAGCCATACTCAGAGGACACCCGGAAGCGCATCGAGACTCTGCTCCACATCGACGTGTTCAACTCCTACGGCCTGTCAGAGATGAACGGCCCCGGCGTGGCCTTTGAGTGCCAGGAAAAAAGCGGGATGCACCTGTGGGAAGACGGCTACATCGGCGAGATTATCGACCCGGACACCCTGGATGGCCTCCCCGACGGTGAGCAGGGCGAACTGGTGCTCACCTGCCTCTGCCGGGAGACCACGCCCATCCTGCGCTACAGAACCCGCGAGTGGTCGGCGTTCTACACCGAGCCCTGCCCGTGCGGCCGAACCCACCG
>JAITMZ010000206.1 GCA_031290725.1 Spirochaetaceae bacterium | reverse complement strand
TGCGGCATAGGGACATGGTTGTCGGTATTGAACAAGCTGGGCGTAAGCGAAATAAAGGGATTTGACGGCGCGTGGGTTGATAAAAAAACCTTGAAAATATCCCAAGATTGTTTTACGGTAACTGAACTGGATAAAAGCGTTCCCGTTGATAAAAAGTATGATTTGGCAATATCACTGGAAGTGGCGGAACATTTACCGAAAGAATCGGCGGCGCTGTTTGTTGACTCTCTTACAAACGCATCGGACATTATATTGTTTTCGGCGGCGATTCCGTTTCAGGGAGGCGTGAATCATATAAACGAGCAATGGCCTGAATATTGGGACAGACTGTTCAGAGAAAAAGAATATATTGCCGTGGATTTCCTGCGAAGAAAAATATGGAATGAAAAAGGCATCGCGCCGTGGTATAGGCAAAATGTTATGATCTTCTGCAAAAAGGAAAGGCTTTACGAAATAAAAGTCCCCGAAAATGATTATTGCTTAAACAAACCGCCTGTTTCAATGGTGCTGCCGGAATTATATGAAAACAAAATAAGCGGTTACGAAAGAATAATCGAAAAAAACCATATAACAGTATCCTTAAAAATATTATATAAAACCGGAATAAAAAGAACTGTAAAAAAATTGGTCGGGGAAAGAATATGGGGACTTATAAAGGCCGCGAAAACAAAACTGCGGAAATACAAAAGCATAGAAAACAATGGAGAATAAAGTGTCGGCAAACCTTATTACGTTCTTTTAAACGCACTGCAGGGGGATAATGCGGGAAATCCTGGCGGCGCTTGGGGATCTATGGTGACAGTCGTCGCGGGGCGGTCTCCGGCAACGGAGGCCGCCTTGGGTTGGGGGCGGGCGAGGCTGCCGGGAAGGCGCTCTGGGGGTTTGGGGCGCGGAGCCAAGATGAATAGTGAGATGCCGGGATAGAGAAGGCAGGGCTTTGCCAATCTCTATCCATCTATTCCTCTATCAGCACCGCCTCGTGGGCGATTATCCACAGCGCAGCTCCATCGCTGAGCAACTGCTGCCCCTGGATGACCACCGCCTCGCCATCCAGCAATCCCGCCGCAATTTCCGTCCACCCGTCTATGGTGACGCCGGTGGTCACGCTTCGAAGTTCCGCGCTCCGCGACTCAGCAAGGCCCTTTTCCATGCCGCCCGCCCGGCTCACATACACCGCGCTCACGTTGTTTTTTTGCAGCACCGCTTCGGCGGGCACGGTGAGGACGTCGGTATAGTTGCGGGTGTTGATCCGCAGGCGGGCGAACATGCCGGCGTTGATCCGGCTGTCGTTTTTGTCAAAGGTGAGGGTGATGAGCTTGGTCCGGCTGATAGCGTCCAGCACCGGCGAAACTCGCGTCACCGTGGCGGCGAACATTTCACCCCGGTAGGCCTGCAAACTCACCTCCGCTTTCAGGCCGGGAACAAGGCCGGATATCTCCCGTTCCGGTATGCGGGCGCTGATTTCGAGCTGGTCGTCCACGGAAATGGTGGTGATGCCCGTCCCCGGACTTACCGTCATGCCCACCACAAGCGGCGTGAGGATGACGATGCCGGAAATCGGCGCATAGACCGGGCTGCTCATATAGGCCGAGCCGGCCCGCGAGGGGTCAATCTCAGCGATGAGGTCGCCCTTACGCACCCGGGATCCCAGGGTGACCCGCACGGACACCAGTTTCCCCGACGTGTCAGGAAAAACCTCGGCCTGCTGGGCGCTCACGATGTCGCCGTTCACCTGGAGGAAAACGCGGAGGGTTTTTACCTGCACCGGAGCGGTTTTCACCGCGAAAACCGGCGTCTCCGCTGCAGCCACGCTCCCGGCCGTGTTCCCCGCCAGCATTGAGGGCACAAACAGCAGCCCTGAGGCCGCCAGGGCCGTTCCCACAAACAACGCAATGCTCTTCATGCCAATTTTCTTTGCCATTTTTTCTCCTAAAAACCGTTTTGGGGGCAACCATAAAAACTTCAACGTTTTTCGATATGCCCTTGATAGTATCAAGATACACCGCACAGGTAAACCGGCGGTTAACAGGAGGTTAAATAAAGGTAAATCGGGAAAGCACCGGTTTATCAAGGGATTTTAACCACCGACCCCGCAGCCGTCCCGGGGCCCCTTGCAATAAATTTTGTAGTGTGGTATACTGGTACCATGATAAAGTTAAAATCCTTGGCGAGCCTGGCCGTTGCGTGTCTTTGGGTCTTCTCCGTCGATGCGCAGCAATTACCGTTGCATAAAATTACCCTTTTTTCCGCGGGGGTGGGTTTCTTTGAACACTCCGGCCCGGTCACCGGGAGCGCGGAGATTGATCTGCCCTTCCAGGTCTCCGCGGTCAACGACGCGCTGAAATCCCTGGTAATCACCGATAGCGCCTCATCCTCCCCGGCGGTGAGCTACCCTTCGGAACAGACCCTGATGCGTACCCTCCGGGCACTGAAGATCGACCTGTGGGGGAATCCGGGTATCGCGGAAATCCTGGAAGCCCTGCGGGGGGAAGAAATTCAGGTGACGGTGCCCAAT
The DNA here is from genome assembly GCA_031290725.1 of Spirochaetaceae bacterium. GTDB lineage: Bacteria > Spirochaetota > Spirochaetia > Treponematales > Treponemataceae > JAISTZ01. The sequence continues at coordinate 15,780 of JAITMZ010000206.1, read as the reverse complement.
ATGATCCAGGGGCGCATCATGGGGGTGGAACGCCGGGTGGTTTCGTCCCCGGGATGGAACGAGCCCCAGAACGAGGCCTTTTTGTCCTTGGCCGCCGATGACATCGGAATCCGGGTGATCAACCTGAAGGACATCGCCTCCTTCGCCTTCACCGATGAGTCCATCAACAGGGATATACAGACCGCCCTCACCCTGATCCGCTCCTCCCGAAACGATGATCTGCGTAATCTGCATCTCCGCCTGAACGCTCCGGACAGCGCCCGCCGGGACGTGACCATCACCTATGTGATTCCTTCTCCGGTGTGGAAGGCCTCCTACCGGCTGGATTTGACCGCCCGAAATCCCTTCATCCAGGGCTGGGCCATCGTGGACAACGACAGCGACATCGATTGGGCCGAAGTAGAGATATCCCTGGTCACCGGCCGGCCCGTATCCTTTGTGCAGAACCTCTATGCGCCCCATTACGTGAACCGCCCTACCCTCCCCCTGGCCATCGTCGGCGTTGCCGACCCGGTGGTCTACGAATCAGGTTACGGCGGAACAACCGCTGCCAAAGCCGCACCGGCGGCGCCCCAGGTGAGCGTGCAGGCGAGAACCCTGGCGGACAACCATATGGCCGCCAACGAATCCGCGCCGATCAACAGCGTGTTCGCCGGCGCGCTGGACACCGCCGACGGACGGGCCGCGGGGGAACAGTTCGAGTTCACCGTAAAGACCCCGGTGAGCCTCTCCCGCCGCCAGAGTGCCATGATCCCCCTGGTGGAGGGCCGGGTGCAGGCAGAAAAGACCCTGGTGCTTTCCGGCGCAAAGGCCGTCCGGGGCAGCGCAAATCCGGCGGTGAGTGTGGAACTCACCAACAGCACGGGGATGAAGCTCCCCGCAGGCCCCATCACGGTCTACGACGGGGGCACCTATGCCGGAGACGCGCTCCTGGAGTTTTTCTCAGAGGGCAACAGGCGCATCATTTCCTACGGCGACGATCTGTCGGTTATTGCCAATGCCGATGCAGCCACCGTGCGGGACGTGGCATCGGTGAAGATCAGCAAGGGAGTCATGATCATCACCAGGCGCCAAATCTACCGGCAGGTCTACACGGTACGGAACGCCGCGTCTGAGGCAAAACGCCTGATCATCGAGCATCCCGTCACCGCCGGCACGGACCTCATGGAACCAGCTTCTTTTTATAGCCGCACCGGCTCCCTGTATCGCTTTGAGCTTACCCTGCCCGCCCGTTCCGACGCTTCCCTCACCGTTCAGGAAGCCCGGCCCATGGAAGAAACGGTCACCCTGGGGTCTCTGAACTTCGATGCCATGGTCCACTACGCCTCCAATCAGGAAATCCCCGGCAGCGCGAAAGCCGCCTTGCAGCGCGCGGTGGATTTAAAGAACAAGTCCGACAAGGCCGCCCAGGGTTTGACGGACCTTCGGGAAAAGCGGGCCTCACAGGTGTCCGAGCAGGACCGGATCCGCCGTAACTTGGAAGCCGCGGGCAGCCAGAGTCCCCAGGGCCAGGAATACCTCCGGCGGCTCACCACCATCGACAACGACATCGACTCCCTGCGAAAACAGATAGACGACTCCGCCCAGTCCGCCCAATCCGCCCGGGACGATTACACCACCTACGTGGCGGGAATGGAAATTTAGATGGCGGTGGTACTGCGGGGTATCGGTCGGTCTCTCCCCTGGCGGGTGGTACCCAACGACGAAGCGGCCATTCGGTCGGGAACCGATGACGAGTGGATCCGCTCCCACACGGGGATAGTCTCCCGGTATTTCGCCGGCGAGGGGGAAACCACCGCATCCCTGGGTGCAGGGGCCTGCCGGGAAGCCCTGGAGCGCCCCCTGCTTGGCCCGCCGTTTAAAGCGGTCTCCGCCGAGGAGGTGAACCTGGTGATCTGCGCCACCGCAACCCCGGAGTATTCAAACTTCCCCGCCACCGCCTGTATCATCCAGGCGCAGATCGGCGCGAAAAACGCCGCCGCCTTTGATGTGGCCTCCGCGTGTACCGGTTTCATCAACGGCTTGGCCATCGCCGATTCCCTGCTCCGGCGGAACCGCTGGAGGTACGCCCTAGTGTGTGGTGCCGAAACCCTAAGCCGCATCCTGGACATGACCGACCGGAACACCTGCGTGCTCTTCGGAGACGGCGCCGGAGCAATGCTCCTGGAAAACCTTGCCGTCGGTGAAGCCCCCCAGCCGGCGAAGGATCAGCGCCGGGGTATCGGTGAAATCATCATGGGGGCTGACGGTACGGGGAGCCGGGACCTGTACTGCGAGCGCGGGGGCTGCATGATCATGGATGGCCGGGCGGTCTATACCTTCGCCATCCGGGTGATCCCGGATATTATCCGAAAACTCATGCAGCGGGAAAACCTGGGCATGGAAAACGTAGACCTTTTCGTATGCCACCAGGCCAACGAGCGGATACTGCTGTCCGTAGAAAAACGGCTGGGTATCCCGAAAGGCAAAATGGTCTACAACATCGCCCGGTGCGGCAACACCTCATCGGCATCCATCCCCCTGGCGTTCTACGCTTTGTCGGAGAAAGGGAGTCTCCGTGCGGGGCAGACCATCGTCACCGCCGGTTTCGGCGCGGGTCTCACTTGGGGCGGCTGCGTGATACGGTTTTAGCAGGTAAGCGAATAAATACTGTTAAAAACAGTATTGATGAACAATGTTAACAAGCATATCGGAGGAACCTATGGCTATTGACGTAAAAAACCTTGTGGACACCGGACTGGCGGTCTCCAGGGAGGCACTGAACAAGGCGGGAAACGCCGCCCGTGATCTGGGAGACAAGAGCGTTCTCCGCCTTGAGCTGGCACAACTGGAAAAAAAATTGGCGAAAAACTACGAATCTCTGGGGATTCAGGTGAGCGAAGCCTTTGCCACCCGCAAAAAGGATTCTCTTTCGGCATCGGATGCGGAGATTTCCGGTTTTTTACACGAAACGGCGCGGCTGACCGCCGAGATCGGCCGGCGGAACGGCCTGTTAAAAAGCAAACCTGAATAACCACGCCCTGCCGGCCAGGTTGTACAGGATGTGTATCGCCGTGATTACGGTCAGGGATTTGGTTTTCTGGTAGCAGAGCTGCAAACTCAAACCGCACACCAGGGCGTTCAGCACGCCCCAGGGCCCCATAGAAATATGGGCGATCGCGAAAAGTCCCTGGGAAAGCGCCGCGCCGGTGTATTTGTTGAGGCGAAAATTGAGAAGTCGGCTGGGCAGATAGGTGCGGTAGAGCAGTTCCTCAAAAAAGGCAAAGATCGCCGTGCCGATAATATTGTTGGCAATGAACCACGGGTCGTATCCGGGAATACTCATTCCAATGATTTCCGGGGGCGTGGACAGGGGAAGCAGCCGGGACAATCCCTGGAAGACCAGGGACGACAGGGCGACGGCGGCTAGGGTGAGGGCAAACATCGGGATGCGGTGGGTACCCTGGGTTTTACGCGATTTTGTACCGGTATAGAGGTAATACAGCCAGACCGCATAGAAAGTGCGGGCGAGAATATCCGGCACCGGGTAAAGGGGATCCACCCGGTAGGCGGTGGCACCCTGAAGCATACCCCGAATGCCCCACAGTATTGGGGGCAGCACGAGAAACAGGATCACCAGGGCAAATTCTATTGCAAGTTTCACCCCGATTACCGTATTTTCCGCAAAAAGGCGTCGCGGTAGCCTGACCCCTGGAAACGGGCCAGCACCACACCGTATTCGTCCATCGTGAGGGGTCCTACCAGCACCTGGAAAAAATCCGGCGTGCGGGCAGGAACCAGAGCGAAGGGGTACTTCCCGCCATACTTGGTGAGCAGTTTGTCGATGCTCCGCAGGTCAGCGGTGGTGGTGAGCTGCACATAGTAGGCACCCGGCTTCAGCGTGGCGGGATCTACCATAAGGTCGGCGAATTTGCTTCCCAAGGGAAGAATCTCCGGCTTTTTCTCCGGCCACACCAGGACAATGGCGTCTTCCACAAAGGTATTGTCAGGAGTGTTTTCCTGGAGCACCGGCGGCTTTTGGGGCTCCGCAGGGATCAACACGACCCTTTCAACCAGATCAGGGGCGGGTTCGGTGATCCTAAGGGACGACGCGGCGGGGACAGCCTCATCCACCACCGCAATTTCCAACGCATCGGGAACAGTTTCGTCCACCACCGCAATTTCCAACACATCGGATTCCCGTACATCCACCTGCAGCACCGACCTATCGCTTAGGGTGCCGATGTTTATATCGTCAACCTGTTGCACGGCGAGGCTTTCTCCAGGGTTAAAATCCGGACTGGGGATAATCTCCGTCAACGGCACGTCCAGGGAATTCTGGTTTGCGATAACCTGGGGTACCTCCCCGGAATAGCCGTCAAAGCGCTGCAATACCTGAGGCACGTATCCCGTGTTGCTTTCCGGTGAGACGATTACCTCAGGCCCGTTGTAAGGCACGTCAGTCCGGGGCGACCAAATGCTGTCGGTGCCGGCCAGAGGCGGATAAGTGGTTCTGGCGACCTCGGGATATTCTTCCTCTCCAAAATTTGTTACCGGGTTATAGTCGTTTATGGCCAAACTTTTGTAATTCTCATACGGGGCTGATTCCGCCTTCTCCCACGGCTCGACAGGAACCGCCGGCATAGCTGACTTTTCCTTCGGCGTAACGGGAACCGCCGGCGAGAAAATTTCAGAGGGTGTTTCCCGCATTTCCACGCCCAGGAGTTCCGGACTCGTTTCCGAGGGCCTATTCGTTTCCCTCTGCCTGGGCTCGTCATCCGCCGCAAGAGTGAAGGGATGGGTCGGAGGCGGTGTGTCCAGGGGAACATTCGCCTCCGGTCTACTCGTCTCGAGGGGTGAATAGGGAAGCTGCGTGGGGGAAACCGGTTTTCCCTCCGATACCTTTGCCTCTTTGATTTTTTCTTCAAGCTCGCTGGGGATGGCATCTTCCGGGTACTTATCCGGGTCGATCTGGCGCCTTCTGATGCCGGCCGCCAAGTCCACACTGGAACTGCGCTTGGTCACCGACACCAGGGAATTGGAGTTTTTAGTGATGAACAGCCGCACCGCCGCTTCCGGGGAAAGCAAAATCGCCGTCCCGCCCTGGGTCTCCAGGGTACCCAGGATCATCACATTGATGCTGACACCGGTGGCGGGATTGGTCACCAACACGCTGTCACCGGGCAAAAACCCGGCGGATTTTGCGTAGAGTCCGGGAGGAAACTCGCCCTCTTCCGCCACCAGCGCCCGCCCTTCCACGGATGGCCGTATGGTCGCATTCAGGGGACCAACCATGGTCACCATTACAAATAAAAGCGCCATGTACATTCTGCTTTTCATGGTAAAGCTCCTCAAAGCACGGCACACCGAAAAACTCGGTTAGATTTTTCGATGCGCTTGGTAATTGCATACACAATTACATGTTTTAATCGGAACACCTTAAAAAACTGAAATTTTTAGAGGTGCCCATCACACGAAATATGCCGGAACCCACAAAATATGGGGTACCCATTCCTAATTATCGGTTTTTTTGAGGATAGGTTTAGAAAAAACTTTATTCCCGTTCTCGGTTTTCATACCCCGCTGCTTGCGCAGGACTGTTTATTTTTCCCGATGCGGCAAAATCACGGGGAACCAGGCATCTGTATTGGACATATCCCGGCTCACCAGCCCCGGGTCTACCGAGACGGTGGTTTCGTTGAGCAAATAGACCCCCTGGCCGGTCTGAATTTTCGCTCCGCCCAGGTCAAGCTGTATGCCAAATAAGGCGTGCCGGTGGGTCTCGGAGATGAATAGGGCGGTTTTGCTCCCCATATGATGCATCACCGCAGCCAAAAGCATGGCCCGGCTGTCGCAGTCGGACCCGGCGCCCATGAGGATTGCTGGGAGGGGCGTAAAATCGGGCCGCGGAGAGGCGGCATTCCCGAAGTTCCGCGCGTAGGGAAAGGCCTGAGTCCAGGCAAGGAGTGAACGCAGGGTTTCCTCTTCTCCGGCATCCAGGACATCCAGGATAGCCAGGGATGCTTCCTCCAGGCGGGCACAAGAATCCCGGTAAATCTGCCGGTAGTAGCGCTGCCAAGCTTCCTGTTTCAGAGGGGATTGGGCATATTCCTTGAGCACTGCGAATTCACGGTCGATCACGAACTGGGCACCGGGGACATCCGACGTGTCCAGGGGCACCGTCAAGGTTTGGCCGGCCATGTTCAGGGACAACTGCCGTTTTATCCCCCGCGGAAAGGCGAAGGTCATCACCGGGCCGGAGTCAAAGCGCGAATCCGCATCCGTGGCGAAGGAATCCATCACCGACAGCATGAAAAACTCGTAAAGCTCCGGAGATCGACCGGCAATCCGGTTGTCCGCATAGGTCAGGGCTATCAAGACCTGGGAATCGGGCAGGACGGCGGCGAAGGCCCAGCCCGAGGCGCTCATCTCGCTGTTTTGCAGGGAAAAGGAAGAAATCACGCAGCCGCTCCCATTCCACTCAAAGACCCCCAGGTCGCCGTCGCCCCCCAGCTTGTGGAGGGTCTCTTCCAGACGCTGCCTGGGGGTAGAGTCGCCGTCGTAAATACGCAGGATAAACTGCACCGGGAGTACTGTATTGATAAACGAGGCACCTGAATCATCCTCAAACCGGGCGGTTTCCACGAATCCCGCGGGGAGATCAAAGGAAAACCCCAGGGGAGATGAAAAAATCTCCGGCCGCAGCGGCGCAAAAATGAAGAGCCCCCACAGGGTGCAGAATAGCAATTTTACGAAGCGTTTCATGATACCGTTACTTCCTTAAAATACTTCCTTAAAATGTGTCAAGCCCCTGAAAATTCAGGGTGGCGAAATAATCTTCCATGGTTTCCCGGCGGCGAATCTGGAGTACCGTGCCGTCCGGGCGAAGAAGCAGCTCCCCGGCACGGAGTTTTGCGTTGTAATTGAACCCCATGGCCCGTCCGTGGGCACCCGCATCGTGAATGATCACCAGGTCGCCGGTGTCAATCGCCGGAAGGGAACGCTGAACGGCGAACTTGTCACAGTTCTCGCACAGGGAACCCACCACGTCATATATCCGGTCCCGGGGCGCGTCTTCCTTGCCCGCCACGGTGATCTCGTGCCAGGCACCGTACATGCCGGGGCGCATCAAGTCGGCCATGGTGGCATCCACCCCCACGTATTCCCGGTAGATGTGCTTGTGGTGAATCGCCTTGGTGACCAGCCATCCGTAGGGACCGGTAATAGGCCGCCCACATTCCCAATAGATGCCCATATCCCCCAGAGCTGCGGGTGTAATGATGCGGTCATAGGCGCGGCGGATTCCCGCAGCCACATAGTCGTAGTCCACCGCCTTTTGTCCCGGACGGTAGGGTATGCCGATACCCCCCCCCAGGTCTACAAACTCAAACCGGATGCCGACCTTTCCGGCGATCTCCACAGCCAGCTCAAAAAGCATCACCGCAGTTTCCACGAAATAATCGGGATTCAGTTCGTTGGAGGCCACCATGGTGTGCAGACCAAACCGTCTGGCCCCCCGCTTTTTTGCCTCGGCATAGGCGTTGAACATCTGATGCCGGGTGAGTCCGTATTTTGCCTCCTCAGGCTTGCCGATGATGGCATTCCCCTCCTTCAGGGGGCCGGGGTTGTAGCGAAAACTGATAAGATCCGGAAAGCCTTGCAGCGCCTTTTCCAGAAAATCAATGTGGGTACTGTCGTCCAGGTTGAGTATCGCCCCCAACTTATGGGCATACCGGTATTCCTCCGCAGGGGTCTCGTTGGAGGTGAACATGAGGCGCTCCCCGGTGATCCCGGATCGTTGGGCAAGCACCAGTTCCGGCAGGCTGGAACAATCGGCACCGGCACCCTCGGAGGCGAGTATCGTCAATATATAGGGATTCGGACAGGCCTTCACCGCGAAGTATTCCCGAAATCCGGGAAGAATCGAAAACGCCCGGTTAAAACGGCGCAGGTGGGAACGGATGGCGGCCTCATCGTACAGGTAGAAAGGCGTGCCGTGCTCAGCGGCCAGCTTTTCTAGGCACCCTTTATCCAGAGGAAAGGAACGCGGCCCGGGAATTTCTAATGCCGCCATGGCCGTATCGCCTCCAGCCGCGCGGACGCCTTTTCCCCAGGCGTCAATCCGTAGTAATTCGACGCCATGGCCGACTCAAAGGTGCCGTATACCGGGTTGGGCAGCATAATCCGAGAAGCGCCAAAAGCGCCGGATTTGTCCGTAACCCACCCCAGTCGTTCCGCATTGTTTTCTTTCCTTAATGCACTGTCAAAATCATCCAGGTTGTCTCCAACCAGCATGACGATGGCATATCCCTCGGCGGTGATTTTGTCCAGCCGGGGCTGCTTGTCCGAGGTGGTCTGCTGCAAAAATACGTGATCCGGGTCGGCGTTGGGAAAACCGAGGCGCTCCAGGTTGTCCGCCGTAGTTTTGAGCACCGAAACGGGCCGGTTGGACACGTAAAACACATCAATGCCCCGACTGGTCAGGAACCGTGTGAATTCCAGGGCGCCGGGGACCGCATCGGCTTGTGCGGCATTACACCAGGCCTCCCAGGTTTCATCGCTCCAGGGGCTTCCGGTAACCACCTGCCAGGCCGCGTAGGGACTATTGTCCAGCACGGTTTCATCGATGTCAAAAACAACGGCGCGTTTTTCACCGGACGGCGGCGTCAGGGACTCCACGTAGACCCTGCCCGCGTTGAAAGCCTGATGACACAGGGCGGCGTATTCCCCGGAATTCTGCTGCCAGGCGATGGCCATCACCAGGTCGCGGTTGTACGACAGTTTGGCAGAGGCGCAGCCCGCTAGGAGCGCGGCACAAAGGACGCCCGCCAGGAGCGCACACAAAGGGCGCAGCGGGAGCGCGCCGGCGGAAGGCGCATTTTTACGAATATACATAGCGGGATGATACCACAAGCGCGAAAAAAAGTCAAGGGTGGTGCCTGGGATTTCGCGCCCACTGTAAGCGTTGCACGGGGACTGAGGTGGGGAGCGGGCGCACGACTATACATTCTCGCATCATACACTTGCTCTGCTTTGGTCGAATTTCAAGTTACGAAAGTATAGTACTATATCCACAGAAACCATCATCGAATTAAGAATGTAAAATACGAATACATAACTCAAGTGGGCGGAAATCAACTTGGCGCTTATACCGCAGAAGTAACCTGCCAAAATAAAGCAAAGAAATACAATGCTTTTCCCTTGTGACGTTTTCGCTTTCCATGACTTAATAATATTGCTCGGCCATGAAAGGCCGAAAGCGATAACCATGAGCATCTCTAAAATGTCAGCCATACCAATAAACTCCTTGTGTTGCTATTCTGGCACAAAATTGTAAGTTTGTCCAGTCGGCGAAGAGATTTTTCTGCGAAAATCTGTTCTTACGCGGCGGGTTTTTACGAACCAAAAATTCGGGAGCAGCGCCCCTTGACGTTGAGGGGGATAATAACTTATAATGTAATGATGAAAAATATTCGAAGGAAAGGAATTTTTATGAGGAAAACTACGAAAAGGATTGGCTTGGTTTTGTGCGGTGCCGTTCTCCTGCTGACGGCATTCTCTGTTCTCGGGTGTGCCCAAAAAGCGTCGGCGCAGGGATCGCCTGATCGTCCATCGGTTTCGGTCGGAGAACCCGGCGTGGCGAAGGTCTACATGACTACTGATATAAGCCCTGCGGGCCTCATGGCGGTTTACACCGCTCTGGGGCGCACCCCTTCCGGCAAAGTGGCGGTCAAGATAAGCACAGGCGAGCCGGGCAATACCCATTACCTTGACCCAAACCTGATTAAAGTTCTTGTGAAAAAGGTGAACGGCACGATTGTGGAGTGCAACACCGCTTACGGCGGGAGACGTGCTTCTACCGCCCTGCATTATCAGGTCGCAAAAGACCATGGATTTACCGCCATCGCTCCGGTGGTGATTATGGACGAGACAAGCGATATGTCCATTCCGGTAAGCGGCGGCAAGCATTTGAAAGAGGATATTGTGGGCAGTCATTTTGCGGACTATGACTTCCATGTGGTTCTTTCTCATTTCAAGGGGCACGCTATGGGCGGCTTCGGCGGCGCGCTTAAAAACATGTCCATCGGTTACGGCTCAAAGACCGGCAAAGCCCTCATTCACAGCGCGGGGAAAAGCAAAACCAATCCCTGGGGCGGCGACCAAAACAGTTTTCTTGAATCCATGGCTGAAGCTGCAAAAGCCATCACAGATGCGGCGGGAAAAGAAAACTTTATCTATATCAATGTGATGAACCATCTTTCGATAGATTGTGATTGCAACGGGAACCCCGCCGCTCCCACCATGGCTGACGTCGGTATTCTGGCATCCCTTGATCCTGTGGCCCTGGACAGAGCTTGTCTCGACCTTGTGTATGCCGCGCCGGACAGGGCCGATTTGGTTGAGCGCATTGAATCCCGAAACGGCATCCTGACCGTGGATCATGCCGTGGAAATCGGCTTGGGCAGTGTGGAATATGAATTAGTCAAGGTAAATTAATGCCCGTCCTTCTCAAGCGGGAAGCTGTTTATCTCTGGTACTATTTTACCGTGCAATTCGAGCAGATCGCTGGGTATTATGCACTCGGTATATTGCTCGGTTCGGTGATTTCCGTATTCGGCAAGACGAAAATCCATGCGCTCCTTACCGTGATTCAGGGAAAAAAACTTGGCGTGCTGGGGCTTGTTCCCGCGTCCCTCATCGGCATAGCTTCTCCGCTGTGTATGTATGGCACTATTCCCATCGCCGCGTCCTTTTCCGAAAAAGGCATTGAAGATGATTGGCTTGCGGCGTTTATGATGAGTTCCATCCTGTTAAATCCGCAGTTACTTTTTTACAGCGCCGCTTTGGGGACGACCGCGCTTGTGGTCCGTTTTGCCTCATGTTTTTTGTGCGGGATTGTTGCCGGGCTTTGCGTGCGGTATTTGTGCAAGGGCAAATCGTTTTTTAATTTTGCCGGGTTCAGGGCGCCCACGAATCAACAACCCCGCCGCAAGCAGGGTATGTTGTTCTCCCGAAGAATCGGTCTCGCCTTTCATCCCCCTTTTTCGTCCCAAGGGGCGGGGTATGAAACCTTCGCCGCGAATCACGACACCGACCCCAATCCTGTTTTGCGGCTGATGAAAAACATCGGTCGGAACATCAAGACAACGGGGGTGTACTTTTTAGTTGGCATTCTGCTTTCCGCTATTTTCCAGCGCTATGTCCCGGAAGATGCGATGGCGGCGCTGTTCGGCGGAAACCGGGGGTTTGGCCTCCTGATGGCCGCCACTGTCGGCGTTCCCCTCTATATGTGCGGCGGCGGGACTATCCCACTGCTCATGACCTGGCTGCAATCCGGCATGAGGATGGGTTCTGTTGCGGCATTTATGATAACCGGGCCGGCCACAAAGATTACCAACCTGGGGGCGGTGAAGATTGTGCTGGGGGTAAAAAACTTTGTTCTGTATCTCGTGTTTGTCATGCTGTCGGCATTGTTGAGCGGATTTTTGGTAGAGTATGTGCTTATATGAATGTCTCATTATGTTTTTTGAGGTACCCTGAATTGCTGCCAAGATGGCCGGCGCTCACTTTGATTCAATTCCCTTTGGTATTATGTAAAAAACCGGCTTAAGCCGGTTTTTATTTTTGCCGCCAGAGGGGATTGAACCCTCGACACAAGGATTTTCAGTCCTTTGCTCTACCGACTGAGCTACAGCGGCGATATGAATTATATGCTACCACAACAAAAAAAAAATGTCAAGCGCCTTGCACATTTTTTTGCCAGTTTTTTTGTGTTTTTCCGCTCGAATCAACAACCCCGCTCCGGCCGCACGCAGGATACTGCCCGCAGTTGCTGAGCCTTCCCCGGGCCTGCCAGCGCCTCGACCAGCGCCAGGGCGAACTCCTCCGCGGCACCCGGAGCCTGCCCGGTGATGAGCCGCCCGTCCACTACATGAGATACGCCGGTGTGGATGCTTCCGGCGGTCACTTCTCGCCAGTCAGTTCCAGCCCACTTGCCCAGCTCCGCCTCCATGCCCGGATAGCAGGTCCAGCGTTTGCCCGCCAGAATACCCAGGCCGGAGAGCACCACCGCAGGGGCTGCACAGAGGGCGGCCACGATTCCCCCGGCGTCCCAGACCCAGCGGATGACGGCACAGGCGTCGGCGCAGGCGGCGATGTTGGCGGCACCGGGCATACCCCCCGGCGACACCACCGCATCCCACGGGACGCTCCGCCGGGCAAGCTGGACGGCGGTGGTGTCCGCACGCACAATGATGCCGTGTGAACCCCGCACATCCAGTGACGCACCGCAAGAAGCGATGATTACCTCAAAATCGGCCCGACGGCAATAGTCCGCCGGGGTTACCGCTTCAATTTCCTCGAAGCCCTCTGCCAAAAAGATCACAATCCGTTTCATGTTTTTCCCTTTTGAGTGTGTCTATCGTTTTTATATTCCGTGATGATGAACAGCACTGTCCCGAAGGTTACCGACAAATCCGCCATGTTCAGAATACCCGTCCGAAAACCGCCGATGCCAAAGTTCATGAAGTCGATCACCCGGAACTGGTTCAAAAACCGGTCCAACAGGTTGCCGATACCCCCCCCGGCCACGCAGGCCAGAATTACGATGCGGGAAATTTTGTCCTCCCGAATCATCAGATAAAGAAGCGCCCCCACGCAGATGCCGATGGGGACAACCAGCAGCAGGACGTATTTTATCACCGGCGGCCACTGGGCGCCCATACTCAGGAAAGCGCCGTCATTTTCGATATACAGCAGGCGGATACAGTCGTGGAGCAGAGAAATCACATCCCTATCGAAAAGATACCGAAACGCCAGGTGTTTTGTGAGACGATCCAGGCTGTAATTTACGAAAAAAACCATCAGGGTGATGATGATATGCTTTTTTCGCTGTTCCCAAACATTCATTGTCCCAGTATACCCGATGCAGCGATTTATGACAATCCCTGCGCCTTCATCGACTGCACCTGGGCCAGGATGATCGCCAGGGCGGTGTAGAAATGTTCCGGGATACTATCTCCCACGTTGGTCTCCGCATAGAGCGCCCGGGCCAGGGGTCGGTCTTCCACCAGGGGCACGTCGTTTTCCGCAGCGATCTCCCGAATCCGCAGGGCCAAATCGTCCACCCCCTTGGCCATCACCATGGGCCCCGGCATGCTCTGCCGATCGTAGTGCAGGGCCACCGCGTAGTGGGTGGGGTTGGTGATCACCACGTCCGCCTGGGACACGCTCTCCCGCAAGTTAAATCTCAGAAGGGCTTGCATCTGCTGCATAATCCGGTTTTTTATCATCGGATCCCCTTCCTGCTGCTTGAACTCTTCCCGCACTTCCTGCTTGCTCATCTTCATTTGTTCCATAAACTGATAGCGCTGCATGAGGTAATCGGGCACCGCGATCACCAGGAAAAAAACCGCCGCGATGATCAACAGCTTGGCCGCCATCCAGGCAATGTGGGTGATCCCCGTCCATAAATTCACGTTGAGCAGGGAAAGCAATTTCACCAAGTCTCCCCGAATGAGTAGATAGGACATGAGGAACAAAATCGCCACCTTCACAATAGACTTGGCCACATTGAATGCCCCTTCCAGGGAAAAAATGGTCCGCCTAAAATACTGGCCAAACCGGGGAATGATTTTGGAAAAATTGGGCTCCAGGGGCTTGGCAGAAAAGATAAATCCCCGGTTCTGGATCAGGTTGGCAGCGATGGCGGTGATCAGCGCGATGCTCCCAATGGGCAAAAACATCTTTACCAGGTAATAAAAAAATCCCTGGGCCGCCCCGGTTTGGTTAAAAGAAAAAGATGTGGACCGGGAAAAAAAGAATCGCATCATTTCCGTGCAGTTTCGGAACACCCAGGGCGCCAGGATCGTAAGGGTGATCGTGGTGAGGAGCATCACCAGGGCGGCGTTCAGCTCCTGACTTTTTGGCACCCGTCCTTCTTCCCGGGCCTTCCGCAGCTTATACTCGGTGGGATCCTCGGTGCGCCCCTCGTCTTCCGCGGCAAACCATTGCAGATCAATGAACAGCAGGGGCAGCTTCCGGTCAATCATCGCGGTACTGCCAAAAATTTCGGTTTGGTTTTCAAAGGCGCTTCGCATTTGCATATCGTAAATACAGTTTGAATCGGAGCGTTTCAAAAAAGTGAAGCTTTTGGAAGTGCCCATTACGGAATCCCTCCCACAGCGGCAAAAAGCTGTTCCAGCCGCATAAAAGCGCGGTCAAAAGAAGCGACGAAGAATTCGCACAACGAGGGCAGGAGCCAGGTTAAAATAAAGAATGCCGTGAGAATCGTGATGGGCAGGCCCTCGGAGAGGAGATTCATCTGGGGCGCGGCTTTGGACAGGAGGCCCATGGTCAACGACACCAGGAATAGGACGCCCATCACCGGCAGGGCAATTACCAGGGCGTCGAAAAACAAATTGCTCAGACCGCTCAGCAAAAAGCGGTAAAAGCTGTCCCGCTGGTTCACCAGGACGCCCACATTCAGGGACTGCCAGCTTCGCAGGGTACCTCCCAGGAACAGGCGCTGGAAACCCTGGACCTGCAAAAAGAGACACATAGCCATGAGGTTCAAAAACTGCCCCATCAGGGGATTTTCAACCTGCGACAGGGTGTCATAGACCTCCGATGCACCCAGACCGGTCTGGAAAGAGAAAAACTGCCCCGCCGAACTGAAGGCCGCAAAGATAATCGACACGAACAGCCCGGTAATCACCCCGATGGCCCCTTCCCCCAACATGAACAGCAGGTAGGCCAGATTGAAGGCCCCATATCGTCCGTAGGCGGCGGGCAGATTGGGAATGGCCTGGGGGAATATCAAAAAGGCGATGTAACCGGCCAGGGCGATTTTCGCCACCCCGGGCACGGTCCGCCCGGAAAGGAGCGGCACGGTCAGAACCAGCGCCAGGGTGCGGGCGAAGACCAGCAGAAAAACCGCCGCATTCTGAACAACCGTATCCAGCGTGAAAAGCGGTGTCATCGCAGCAACGGAATCATCTGAAACAGGTTTACCGTGTAGTTACCCAGCGCGGTAAACATCCAGGCCCCCAGCATGGCCAGCATCCCCAGGATTACAAAAAATTTGGGCACAAAGGTGAGGGTCTGCTCCTGGATAGACGTGGCTGCTTGAATAATCGCCACCACTAGCCCCACCGCTAGGGCGGCCAGCACAATGGGCGCCACCAGAATGAAAATTTGCATCACCGCACCCCGGAGTAAAAAAATCATCTGTGTTAAATTCATCGTTTTTCCCTCCCTCTTGATTTACCTCGCGATGGAATTGAACAACTGCTGGGTGAGCAGCCCCCAGCCGTCGATAAGCACAAAAAGCGCCAGCTTAAAGGGCATGGAAATTTGCACCGGCGGCAGCATGATCATCCCCATGGACATGAGTACACTGGCCACCACCATATCAATAATAATGAAGGGAATGTACAGCATAATCCCAATCTGAAAAGCCGCTGTCAATTCGTGCAGGATGTACGCCGGTACCAGCGCGTAGGTGGGCACATCCGCCAGGGTAGCGGGCTGCGGCAGGTTCCCCATGGACATGAACAGGCCGATGTAGCTGGGGTTGCCTTCCATCTGGCGGGCCATGAATATACGCAGGGGCGTAGCGGCCTGGGTGTAGGCTTGGTTCAGCCCGATTTCGCCCTCCGACAGAGGCCGAAAGGAAGCGGTGTAAATTTCGTTGAAGGTGGGCCACATGATGAACAGCGTCATAAAAAAAGCGATGCCGTTGAGTACCATAGTGGGCGGCACCTGCTGGAGCGACAGTGCCCGTTTGATAAAGTCCAGCAC
>JAITMZ010000103.1 GCA_031290725.1 Spirochaetaceae bacterium | reverse complement strand
TCCAAATCGACCATTTTGAACAATGTGATGTAATACATCAGCGCGGGCAGCAAGGCGGCGATACAGACCGCGGCGTAGGGCGTACCGGCTATATCGCTTAACACAAAGGCCGCGGCCCCCATAATCGGCGGCATCATCTGCCCGCCGGTGGACGCCACCGCCTCCACCGCCCCCGCAAATCTGCTCCGATAGCCCTGCCGCTTCATCAGCGGGATAGTAAAAGCGCCGGTAGACACCACGTTGGCCACCGCGCTGCCGGAAATGCTGCCAAAAAGACAGCTCGCTACAACCGCCATTTTCGCAGGCCCGCCGCGCTTTTTGCCGGTCAGGGCGATGGCAATGTTTTGAAAAATTTTATCCGCGCCGGATACGCCCAAAAACGCCGCAAACAGCAGAAACAGATACACGTTTGACGCGGACACGCCCACCGGTGTGCCGTAAATACCCTGGTCGCTGAAAATAGTGGCGGACACCCGCCGGACGGTGTAACCCCGGTGCCCCAGCAAGCCCGGTAAATCGCCGCCGAACAGGGCGTAGAGAATAGTGACCAGTGCAATCACGGGGAGTACCCAGCCGATAAACCTGCGGGCGGCTTCCAGGGTGAGCAGCGTCAGGACAACGCCCAAAAACAGAAAGTAGCTGTCCAGGCGGTTGGGTTGCAGCATCATGGCGTAATCGTCGTAGCGCACAATAACGGAAAGCCCGACGACAACGCTTAAGGCGATACACAGAGAGTCCACAAGCAGCCAGCGCTTGCTGCCCTGGGGAGCGAGGGGTTTATATGAAAAAATCATCACCAGCCCCAGCATCAGGTGCCAGGCATAGAACTTGATGCTCTCCATGGGAAAAACCGTAAACTGACCTATGTGGAGCGCGCCGGTAAAGACGCCCAGAACAATGAGAAAGTACTTATGCCCGTTCGCATAGGTCAGCCGGTGGTTCATTTGCCTTTATATTCCGGCGGAATGAGCGCCGCCGGCACCGCGACGCCTTTTTCCCTGAGGTACCGCACAGCCCCCGCGTGAAGGGGGATATTAAAATTCGCTTCGTATTCCGGCGCGATAAACTTTGAGCTGGAATGTACGGCTAGCATATCCGCCTGGTTTTCAAACAGGGTTTTCACTATCAGGTAGACCAGGTCTTCAGGCACGTCGACGCTGGTGGCAAGCATGTTCCACTCCGAAACGCCCCGCACTTCTTCGGTAATGCCCTTGTAGGAACCTGCGGGCAACCCGCCCCGGCTGTAAAAATCGTATGTTTTCACCAGCGCATCCTGTTCGGCTTGGGTGAGGGGGATAAAAAACAGGTCTTTCGTGCTTTCCAGTTCGGCTATGGCCGCAAAGGGCGGGTAGGAAAAGTGCAGCGCCGCTTCAATCACGCCGTTACCCAGGGCCACCGCAGTGGCTCCGTGGCCGTCGTTGTGGATTTGCGCGGGTACGATACCCTGATCCTGCAAAAATTGCCGAAAGATGGAATCCAGCGCGGCGCCCTTGGAACCCAGGCCCACCCGCTTGCCGTTGAGGTCTTTCAGCGTTTTAATGCCCGAATTTTTGAGGGTCACCAGGGTAAGCCACGAGGGGTACAGGGGTACGGCACCCCGCAATTTGGTGTGCTTCACCCCCTTTGTCCACGGCGCTTCACCCCGCACAGCCTCCGAGAGGGCGCTGGTCATCACAATGCCCAGTTCGGCCTCGCCGCTTTGCAGCATGGTGATATTCGCCGTGCTGCCGCCGGTTGTTTCCGCCGTAAACAGGAAATACTGCGGCAGGTGTTTATTGATGGTTTGAGCGAGACCGCCGCCCATCAAATAAAAGTTCCCCCCCACCGAACCGCCCGCAAGGGAATACTTGTAGGGCGACGAAGGCGGCTGAATGGCGGACGAAGAGGCCGCGCTTGCGGCTTTCTCAGATTTTCCCGCAGCCCACAGGGGATTCACCCCAAGGGCAAGGGTCAAAATGGCAATCCCTGCCAATACCAATGGTTTTTTCATCGAAAAACTCCTTGTAACATATTCCCCGCCCCTAACGGACGGGGTAGCGAAAGCGTTGACTGGTCAACCCTTTCTAAACTCCATATTTTTTCACCACGCCCATATCAGCGAGCATGGCTTTAAGCGCCTCATACCGGGGGCCCGCATAGTCCTCATAGGGTTTTCGCAAATGTCCGCCGGGTAAGCCCAAAATGTTCAAGGCGGCTTTTATCACAATCGGATTTGATAAATGATACAGTTCCTTGAGCAGGGGCACCCACTTAAAATACTCCCTCCGACATTCTTCAATGATGGTCATATCCGTCCACGGGCGGGAATACCGCGCCGCTTCTTCGGGAATAATGTTCCCGCCGATATTGGCGATGCCGTTACCCCCCAGCGCGAGGGTGGGGATGATAATCGAATACTTGGGATAATCGCAGCAGAGGATATTCAGTTTGTCTCCGCAAAAGCGCTTAACGTCAACCAGTTGGCTTACGTTGGGCATGGCTTCCTTATCCGCCACAAAATTCGGGTGCCGCGTTACCAGCTCCCGTATTGTTTCCGGTTCCAAGTGTACCCCCAGGCGTGAGGGGTTATTATATATGCCGCACACGATACTAACCGCCGACATACAAGTATCCAAATGTGCCAGCGCCGATTCCTGCGGAATGAGCACATAGGGCGGCACGGTGAAAATGACGCCGTCGGCACCCTCGCTTTCGGCAAAGCGGGCCAAGTCAACAGCGCCGGCGGTATCGCTCGCCGCACAGCCAAAGAAAACGGGAATGCGCCCCCTGGTCATGGCGATGACGTTTTTAATAACCCCTTTCTTTTCATCAATGGAAAGCAGCGTTGTCTCTCCCGCCGAGCCGAGTACAAACAATTCCTGCGTACCATAGTGGATTTGCCGGTCAATCAGCACCCGAAACGCGCCGAAATCAATCTTGTTGCCGTCCGAAAACGGGGTTGGCATGGCAACCCATGACCCGCTTGGCCGTATCATATAGACCCTCCAGTCAGTTTGAATCAGGACATCTCTTTTTGAGGTGTTCTGGTTTAAGAATGTAATCGCGTATGCAATTACCGCGTTTGCGATATGCAAATGTGAAGCGCATCGAAAAATTTACCGGGTTTTTCGGTGTGCCCAAGATATCATCCTTATTTTAGAGAAATGATAAACACTACAATGCACTTAAGGCTAATAGGAATTATAAGGAAAAAAAATGTTCCTGTCAAGTGTTTTTCCTCTCTTTTTTTCTTTTTTTGGATAAATTCGTTCTTTTTCCTTGCATTTTTAGGGGTATCGTGTTAGAATCAAGAAATGCAGTATCGGCTTGATAAGATGTCCGGCAACAAATTGTCGGTTTTGGGTTTTGGCTGTATGCGTTTCCCCCGCGCAGCCGATGAGACCGAGCGCTTGGTGATTGATGCCATCGAGGCGGGGATCAACTATTTTGATACAGCATATATCTATCCGGGGAGCGAAGAAACCCTGGGCGGCATCCTGGCAAAACACAAGGCACGGGACCGGGTGTTCATTGCCACCAAGCTTCCCCTGGTGTTGTGTCGGGGGCCGGCGGATTTCGACAAATTCTTCCGCCGGGAATTGGAGCGTCTTCAAACCGAATATGTGGATTATTACCTCATGCACATGCTCACCGATCTGGCGCGGTGGAATGAACTGTGCCGGTGGGGGATTCGGGAATGGATCGCGGAGAAAAAGAAGGCCGGCAAAATCCGGCAGGCAGGCTTTTCCTTCCACGGCTCCCAGGGTGAATTTCTGGCCATATTGGACGCCTACGATTGGGATTTCTGTCAAATACAATACAATTACTCCGATGAAAACTATCAGGCCGGAGTGACGGGTCTGAAGGCGGCGGCGAAAAAGGGAATCCCCGTGATCGTGATGGAACCGCTTCTGGGCGGAAAACTCGTTACCGGCCTGCCCGCCGAAGGGAGCGCCCTGTTCACCGCCGCCTCGCCCTCGCCGGAAGCGCCCCGTTCCCCCGCGGCCTGGGCATTCCGCTGGCTGTGGAATCAGGACGAGGTGACCGTGGTGTTGAGCGGCATGAGCGCCCAGTCCCAGCTGCGGGAAAATCTCCGCACCGCCGGCGAAAATGCGCCCCTTACTGCCGCCGAACTGGCTGTCTACCGTGCGGTGCGTGCGGTGTTCGGCAAATCCTACCGTGTCCACTGTACAGGCTGCAATTACTGTATGCCCTGCCCGCGGCATGTAAATATCCCCGGGTGTTTCGCCGCCTACAATGCATCTTTTTCAATCGGTTTTGTGGAGGGCATGAAGCAATACGTCACCGGCACCGCCGCCACGTCGGCAAACTCCAGCCGGGCAACGCACTGCACGGCTTGCGGCGCCTGTGAAACTCATTGCCCCCAGCATCTGCCAATCCGAAGGCACTTGAAGGAGGTGCGCGGTCGGATGGAACCCTTCTGGTTCGGCGCACTCATGGGCATGGTGCGGCTGGTCATGCGGTAATTTTCCCCAAGGGAAGCACCGGTTATGTAGGAGCGGGAACGTTTCTCAGACCACCTCCGTCATGCGGCGCTATGTGTAGGCGCGGAATCCCAGGCGTTCCAGTTCTTCGATCACCTTTTTGCCGTGGTCAAAGCCGCTCACTTCGCAGGCCACGTGGAGAATCGTCTCGTTCAGGTGCATCTCCGTGCTCATCCGGTCATACTGCACCGACACGATGTTGGCGTTGCTTTTCGCCATGACGTGGGCGAAGTTTTCCAGGCTTCCGGGCTTGTCTACCAAAATCACGGAAAACTTAAGCTGCCGCCCCCGGCTCACCAGGCCCCGCTCGATGATCTTGCTGATGAAGCCCACGTCGATGTTGCCCCCGGAGAGGATGCAGGCGTTGCACTTGCCGAACTTGATCTTGCCGTGGATGGCCGCAGCCAGGCTCGCCGCGCCCGCAGGCTCCACCACCATCTTGGTGCGCTCCATGAGCATGATGATCGTGGAGGCGATCTCGTCGTCGCTCACCGTCACCATGTCGTCCACGTATTCCAGCATGTACCGGCAGGTGAGTTCCCCGGGATTTTTCACCGCGATGCCGTCGGCGATGGTGAAAATGTTGTCCAGGGCCACGTGCTTTTTCTGGTGAAAGGACTGCACCATGGCATCCGCCCGTTCCGCCTGCACGCCGATCACCCGCACCTTGGGGTTCACGTTCTTCACCGCGAAGGCCACCCCCGCCAGAAAGCCGCCGCCCCC
>JAITMZ010000203.1 GCA_031290725.1 Spirochaetaceae bacterium | reverse complement strand
GGATTGGTGCTGTATTGGACGCTGAACAATGTGTTTTCCCTGGTAAAAAACGTTTTTTATAAACTCAAAAATCCCCGGCGGATCCTGGGGATTACGGCCGCTCTGGGCCTCCTGGCTTTTTCGGCGTATATCCTGGCGTTTCATACCGGGGATATAAAAAAGCGCCTTCTGGTGGCGGGCTTCTGTTGGGCCGCTCTCCTGGGAGTGTTATTCGCCGGAAAGCTCCGGCCCGTGGTGAAAGCCTTGTGCCTGCCCCTGGTGGACGGAAATCTGGACCGGCGGGCCCTGTTTTTTCCGAGCGCCGTTTCTCTGGCCATTCTCACTGGCATCGCGATCCCGGTGACGGTTCTCTCTTCATCACCCCAGGAGTTCAGCTTTATTGATTCCCAGGCTTCGCCTTTTGGGTTTATCTCATTTAATCTGGCTATGGCCATGGGAACTTTTGTGCTTTGGCCCGGTCTTATATTTTTTATTCTCAAACAACGCGCCCAGGCCCTGTTGTGCCTTGTGTTTTATGCGCTCACGGTGTTGGCGGCGATCAATGTGTTTGTATTTTCGGGGGATTACGGCACCATTTCCACCACCTTCCAGTTCGATACGCCTGGGGTGCTGAACGCTACCGCCGGGTATTCAGCGATTAACCTGGGCGCGCTGTTGCTGGGACTGCTGGTGATTTTGATGCTTGTCCGTGTCAAACAAAAAAGCGCGCTCATTGCTTTTCCGGTGATACTGGCAATGTCCCTGCTGGTTTTTTCAGGAACCAGGGCGATGGAGATACAAAGGGAATACCGCCGTTTGGCAACAATCCATGAAAGCGGGGGAGAAACCGGGTTGCACCGCATAGCCCCGGTGTTCAACCTGTCAAAGACTGGTCCCAACGTGGTTATCATCATGGCGGACAGGGCGATAAATGCTTTTGTGAAGCCCATTTTCGCGGAATCGGCGCGTCTTAGAGAACAGTTTGACGGCTGGACGCTGTATCCCAATACGGTCTCCTTCAACTCCCACACCCTGATCGGCGTACCTCCGGTTTGGGGCGGCTATGAATATACCCCTCTGGAGATGAACCGCCGGCCGGACATTCCCCTGGTGGAAAAACACAATCAGGCCTTGCTCCTTTTGCCGCGCCTGTTTACCCATGCAGGTTTTCACGTGACCGTCACCGACCCGTCCTGGGCGAACCATAGCTGGATTTCCGACATCACCATCTATCGGGAATACCCCAACGTGGACGCCCTTAATACCATGGGGCGTTACACCGATCTCTGGTATCAGAAAAACGCCGGCGGTGAGAACCAGAGGGCAAGCGAAAAAATCCGGGATCATATTTTCCGGTTCGCCCTGTTCAAGATCAGCCCCATGCCCCTCAGGCGCATCGTCTATGACAACGGCGATTATTGGGGTCTCAAAAAGGACTGGATAGATGCCGGCGACAATATAAGCGACTTGCTGATTGATTCGTATGCGCCGTTGGATTTTCTGCCTGAATTGACCGCCTGTAATTCCGCTGTGCCGTCCGCCCTTCTGATTACCAACGAGATTCCCCACATGTCGGCGTTTTTGCAGGTGCCGGAATATGTGCCGACAAAGCAGGTTACCCATGAGAGAGGAAGCGGGTATCACACCAATGCGGCTCTGTATCACCGCCTGGGGGAATGGTTTGACGACCTGAAGGCCCAGGATGTGTATGACCATACCCGTATCATCATCGTATCCGACCACGGCGCCAGCCTTGAGGAGAAACTGGCCATAGGTACCGATCATCTTGAAGAATATAACCCTGTGCTCATGGTGAAAGATTTTAACGCCCGCGGGGATCTCAAAACCGACATGTCCTTTATGACCAATGCGGACGTGCCGTCCCTGGCCCTGCAAGGAATTGTCGAAAACCCGGTGAATCCTTTTACCGGCAAGGCACTCTCTGTAGATGCAAAAAAAGACGGTGTGGTCATCTCTACCAGCGACCTGTACATGGCCCACTATCACCCCAAAAATACCTTCAAAATCGAACCCAGCCAGTGGCTCCGCGTCCATGATAACATCTTCGATACAGCCAACTGGAGTCCGGTTGAACCAAACCCAAATGAAAAATAAAATCATGTATATCGTGATGTGTATCGACGGCTTTGCCCAACTGAAAAATCTTTCGGCGCAAGAAGCATATTTATCTTTACGCCGGTTTGGCGGCATTGATTATCTGGATGAATTGTACGATATTGAACACACATTGCCTTTTGATGATACTATGGACACTTTGATCGTGATTTTGCCAAAAAAATGGCGGAGAAATTCAATGATTTTATATCACGGTTCAAATTTGGAGATTGATTCTGTCGATCTAAAATAGGAGCGGAGTATGACAATAACTCAGGAATGGATAATTAAATATGTCATCCATGATGTTATAGGTTATATCATGGATGATATTCAAACTGGTTTATATTCTGAAAGTGCGGGTTATCTGTATGACTTATATAAAAGCGAACGTAAGTAGGAACTGTTCTAATTGCTTATGCAAAAAGAACAGTTCCTCCGGTTCTCTAGGAGGCAAATAACAATGATGCATCCGCTTTACATTGACCCCGGAACGGGGAGTATGCTCTTTTCGATTTTGATTGGAGCGGCGGCGACGCTGTATTTTTTATCGCGCGCGCTCGTCATTAAATTAAAAATGTTTTTTTCCGGCGGCAGCAGCGCCCGCGGCGCCGCTTCGGGCGCAAACGCAAGCGGCGCGTCATACCCTTATGTGATTTACTGCGAAGGCAAACAGTACTGGAATTTGTTTAAGCCCGTACTCGACGAGTTTGAGCGGCGCGGGATAGAACTGTTGTATCTCACCTCCGCGGAAGACGATCCGGTCTTTGAAGCGGGCTATCCGCATATCAAGGCGGAATATATCGGCGAGGGGAACAAGGCCTTTGCGCGGCTCAATCTGCTTTCCGCCGAGGTGGTGCTGATGACCACTCCGGCTCTTAATGTCTACCAGCTCAAACGGTCAAAGGCGGCAAAGCATTACGCTCATGTACTTCACGCGCCAAGCGATGCCACCATGTACCGTCTGTTCGGAATCGATTATTTTGATTCGGT
>JAITMZ010000086.1 GCA_031290725.1 Spirochaetaceae bacterium | reverse complement strand
ACGAACTCACCGCCCGTATTCTGAACGCCAAAGCGATGGCTACCCGCCAGACCCCGTCGGAGCTGGTAACCGCGATGGTGCGCAGGGAACTGGTTGCCGGCGCATAAGGGCAGGGCGCGGAGCTTACACGGAGGCGCAAAGGAAGAGGAAAGGGCAGGGGGCGACCAAGGGTCCCGGGACAGGGCGCTGGGGTGGCGCAGGAGGCGGGCTCCGGGGGAGGCCGCCTTTGGGGGTCGCCGGGCTGGCGGGGCTGATGGCTGGGGAGGGGCGGGACGAGGTGCTCTCGTGAAAGCGGGCAGAGTCGGCATTAATGAACTCTATGACTTTTGAAGAACGGCTTGCCTACTATGAGAAAAGTGCGGAAGAATGTCGCTGCCTCGATTTTAATGTCGTGAATAGCTTGTAGTTTCATGTCGGATGAACAATGAGTAATGACAAGAATATCACACGAGCCACAAAGGCACGGGCCTTCGACAGGCGGCGCGGGAAACTCCGTTGCCGGTGCAGGGATCGGAAGCGGTTGCTGAGCTTGCCTTCCGATTGCTGAGCCTGTCGAAGCACGAAGCACGAAGCACGAAGCATCGAAGCATCGAAGCAAAAGAGCCCCGCCCGTATGGGCGGGGAAATTAAACTATGAGGGGAAACATTATGGCAGAAAAAACAGAAGAAGGCAGAAAACTGAAAGTCCGCGAGGTGTTCATGCTGGAACGGGAAGGCAATCGCGGCTCCACCGGCTACGACTGGTATCTGACAAGGCTCGAAGGGCCGGTCGCGCTGGTCTCGGAGGACTACGAGCAGGAGAAGAAGACCTTCACCTTCGAGGCGCTCCAGGATGGTGTGGCCTACGTCCAACTGGCGTTCATGCGCCTGTGGGAGCCCGACAAGGCTCTCTACGAGGACGTGCTTCCCTTCGTCATCGAAGAGGCCGACACGGAGCCGGCGGTGAACGAGCTGCTGGGCATCAAGGCCGGCGGCTGGACGCCCTTCAAGCCGCTTGACGCGGATTCGGAGGCAGCCTTCAAGGAAGCGCTCGCGAAACTTGTCGGCGTCGACTACAAGCCCCTGCTGGCCGCCGTCCAGACGGTCAACGGCAGGAACTACCTTTTCGCGGTCAATGCCAAAATCTCCGGAGGCGGCAACGCCTACGCGGCGCTCATCCGGGCCTACAAAGCCCCCGGCGCGGCAGCCGTCATTACGAACATCACGCAACTGGGCCATCCCTGCTCAGTCGGCAGCTACGGCGCCTTTGAAGCGGTGCCGCCCGAAGCGCAAGCCGCTCTGGACGAAACCCGCAGGGTCGGCCTCGATTTTACAGCGAACTACGTGGCAACGCAGCTAGTCGCGGGCAGGAACTACCTGTTCGCCGGCAACGCGAAGTACGCAACGCTCCACGCCCACGAGTTCCCCGCCTTCGTTACCGTCTACAAGCCCCTCGAAGGCAAGGCGCAGATAACGTCGGTACGGGCGGCCTACGAGGCGTAGGTGCCGTGCGGATAATATTGTTTGCATCTTGTGCAGCATAGCCTCCCGTGGTAACACGGGGGGCTTTTACCAGCGCTGGTGGGCGCTTTACCGACACCGGTGGGGTTCGACAGGCTTACCCACCGAAGGCCGGTGCCTGTGTCCTCTACGGGAAATAATGAAAAGGGTGTCCCACAGTAGGCATGGACTCCTCTCATGAGAAAATAATAACCGCACATAAAAAGCACAGTCACCCATTCCAAACTGTAAGAGTCATCAAGGACCATTGCTAAATCCCTGTGTTGTATAGTGCCCAGAACAAGACTTGAACTTGCACACCCGTGAAGGCTCTGGTACCTGAAACCAGCGTGTCTACCAATTCCACCATCTGGGCATAAAATAATAATTTTGCTTCGCAAAATTATTATTTTATGCTGCGAGTTTGCTACGCAAACTCGGGCGAATCATATCCCGATTCGCAAATTATTATTTTATGCTGCGAGTTTGAAAGCAAAACTCAGGGGCTTGACTCGAGTATACCAATCGTGTATTTTTTTGTCAAGAGGTTTATGAAAAATTTGCGAAAATTTATGGTTTTGACGGCTATTTTTGCCCTTCTCGCTTCCTGTAAAACCGTGGAAGTAGATCCGCCGGAGGCGTATTATGTGGATGAATTCGGGAATGACCATAACGACGGGGTTTCGGAGAAAAAACCCTTCCGTACCTTGCAGCGGGCGGTAGACGCCGCCTTGTTCAGCGGTATCACGCGGATTGTGGTGAGCGGCACCCTGCGGGAACGGGTGGTGATCAACGAGGCCAACGGGGAAATCCTCATCACCGGCAGGCCTCACCGGCGGACAGTATCATCCTACCTGTCTTCCCCAGGCGACGGACGTTTGCCCGAAGGTACTGCGGTGTTGACCTCTTTGAATGCGTACCGCACCCTCGCGGTGTCCGGACTCACCAGGGTGCGGCTGGAATACATCGCGGTGATCGGGAACATCCAGGGCGGCGGTATTCTGGTGGCGGACAAGGCGGAGCTGATCTTGGGCGATGGGGCACGGGTCGCGGGGAATCACGCCTTACGCGGTGCCGGGATCCACGTGGCCGGCGGTGGGCGGGTGACACTGGAAGGCGACGCGGCGATCAGCCGAAACAGCGCGGACATTGAAGGCGGCGGTGTGTTCGTGCACAACGGCACCCTTTACCTGCTGGACGGCGCGGTGATCGTGGACAACAAGGCCGCCTCCGGGGGCGGTGTGTCCCTGCGCCGGAGTCGGCTCACCCTGTACGGCCGGTCCAGCGTGGTGGACAACGAAGCGGCAAACGCCGGCGGTGGAGTGTTCGCGGCAGAGGAGAGCTCCGTGGCGGTGCAGTTCGGTGCCAGGGTTCTCAGAAATACGGCCCGTCGGGGGGGCGGCATCTTCACGGACACCGGTTCGTCCTTCACAAACCACAACGGCCTGGTGGCGGATAATCAGGCGGCGGCCATGGAGGATGTGTACCACGAGGCAGGGCCTGTGCAAATACCCTAGGGACACGCTGAAAAACTCTGCATCATCTGGTATAATGACAACACGGTGAAAATCAACCAAACAACGTTTACGGGCATGGAATACGGCAGCCGGAAACGGAAGGGAAAGCGGATGAAGGGACGGAGGACGCGATATACGACGGTTACGCGATGATATCAGCCATTTCTTCCGCCGTCAAGTGTTCCCGAATCTCGCGGTTGGCCAGGTTCTTCACCGACACCACGCCGCGCGCCGCATCCTCCGGCGTACACAGCACGGCGAACCGGGTGCCTTTTTTCTCCGCATACTGATATTGCTTCCCCGCGGGTTTGGGGTCGGGATAGACCTCCACCGACATGCCCCTGGCGCGGAGGGAGGCCGCCAGGCGATGATAGTGGGCAAAGAGGGATGCGTCCTGGCAGAAGATGAGCGCGTCCATGCCGGGAAGCAGAGCGGGGAGAGCGGCGAGTTTTTCCAGGGCTGCCACCAGCCGGTCCAGGCCGATGGACGCACCCACCCCGGGAAGACGCTCCTTCATGTAAAGCCCCGCCAGATTGTCGTAACGGCCCCCGGAGCAGACCGAACCGATCTCCGGCAAATCATTGAGGAAGGTCTCGTAGACGATGCCGGTGTAGTAATCCAGGCCGCGGGTGATGGACGGATCCAGCACGAAGAACCCCGGCGCCGCGTCCTGTGCGGCCCGGCCTAATTCCCTCAGCCGCCCAATCCCTCTGGCGGCCTCCGGGGAACCGCCTGCCAAATCCTCTAGCCGGGAAACCGTGGCGTCAAAATCCGTAAAATCGTCTGCCGCAGTGTAGGCCAGGATCTCTTCTGCGGTACCCGCTGAACCGGTCACCTCCGTCAAAAGCGCCGCGGTTTGCTCCCGACCGATTTTACCCAATTTGTCGATTGCCCGCAATACCCCCTCGCTTTTGTCGGCGATTCCTATGCGGGCCAGAAACGCGTTGAACAGCCCCCGATGGTTGAGCCGTACGGTCACCGCAGGTACCTCCAGGGCTTCAAAGGCAGCTTTTATCATCAGCAAAATCTCAAAGTCGCTGGAGACGCTTTCCGACCCCACGATGTCGAAATCGCACTGGACAAACTCCCGGTACCGGCCCGCCTGGGGTTTTTCCCCCCGCCACACCTTGGCCACGTGGTAGCGCTTGAAAGGAAAGGGCAGCTCCTCCCGGTGTTCCGCCACAAACCGGGCAAAGGGCACCGTCAGGTCGAAACGGAGCGCCACGTCCCGCTCGCCGTTGTCCTTGAAGCGGAAAACCTGCTTTTCGGTTTCCCCGTCGCTTTTTCGCAGGAGAATGTCGCTGTATTCCAGCACCGGCGTGTCGATGGGCACAAAGCCAAAGGAGCGAAACACAGCGGTAACGGTGTCAATCAGACCGGCGCGGATGGTCTCCTGCTGGGGCAAAAAGTCGCGGAATCCTTTCAGGATACGCGGTTGAATAATCTCGTTCATTATGGTATAATGATAGCATAGTATGGAGGAAAAAGCAATGCTCCTGGCAATAGACATCGGTAATACCAACATCGTGGTCGCCCTGTTCGATAGGGACAAAATCGTCCACTCCTGGCGCATCTTCAGCGACACCCGCCGTACCGGGGACGAATACGGGTCGATACTACATTCCCTGCTCCGGAACAGCGGTGTGGCCCCCGGTCAAATCGAGAGCGCCGTGATGAATTCCGTGGTGCCCGTCCTGATCGGCCCCTTTGTGGGAATGATCTCCACGCTCATCGGCAAGAAGCCCTTGATCGTGGGGCCGCAGATTTTTCCGTACCTGCCGGTGACGGTACCGGAAAGCGCGGTCCACGAGATCGGCAGCGATCTCCTGTGCAACGCCGTGGAAGCCTACTGCCGTTTCCGCACGGCCTGCATCATCGCGGACTTCGGCACGGCGCTCACTTTCACGGCGGTGGGTGCCGGAGGGGAAATCCGCGGGGTGGCTATTGCGCCGGGGATCGGCACGGCGGTCACGTCCCTGTTCGAGAACACGGCGCAGCTCCCGTCGGTGCCCCTGGAAGTGCCCATGTCGGTGCTGGGGAAGAATACCATCCATTCCATCCAGGCGGGGGTAATTTTGGGCTACAAGGGCCTGACGGAATTTCTCATCGCCGCCATGAAGGACGAACTGGCCCGGCAAGAAGGGGTCCCGGCGGAATCCATCTATGTGGTGGCCACCGGCGGTCTGAACAGCGTACTGGAGCCGATTACTACGGTATTCCGGCAGGTGGACAAGCAGCTCACCCTCATGGGGCTCCGGCGTATTGCGGAGATTGTGGCAGGTCATCATGTATGAGTCGGGCGAAAACTATCTTGAAACGATCCTCATGCTCCAGGAAAAGGGTGGCCCGGTGCGTTCCGTGGACATCGCACGGCGCCTGGGTGTATCTCGGGCCAGCGTCTCCCGGGCTATGGGTCTCCTCACCGCCAGCGGATACCTGGAGCGTGGAAAGAGGGGCGCTCTGGTGCTCACTCCGATGGGGATCACGACCGCACAGAAGATTTTCGGCCGCCATTCAGCCCTCACGTCCTTCCTGGTGTGCACCGCCGCCGTGTCCCCGGAGGTGGCGGAAAACAACGCCTGCCGCATAGAGCACATCATCGACGATCAGGTCTTTGCCGGGATTGTGGCCTACATGGAAAAACAAAAAGGGATACCGTGAGAAGCCGAGTTTTTCTAAAGCCTCCGGGGGCAATTCCCCTGTGCTGCGCCCTCACCGCCACGGTTCTCTTGACCGTTGCCGCCCCATCTTTCGCGCTGGACCGTGCCCAGGTGAACCCCTTTGACCGGCCGCTGATGTTTCCCTATTCTCCGGGCATGGACACGGCGGCGGATCTGCTCCTGGTGCCCGCTATGCTTTGGCCGGCGTTTCTGGCGGCGGCCCCCCGAAGCGACTGGCTCCATGTGACGGTGATGTACGCCGAGAGCACGACCCTGGCTTTCCTGCTGCCCACGGCGGCCAAACATCTGGTGACCCGGGATCGCCCTTACCGCTATTTCGAAGGCGCTCCCGGCGAGTCCGACAGCCGTCAGTCTTTTTTCTCCCGCCACACCTCTCTGGCTTTCTGCGGGGCGGTGTTTGCCGGCACAGTCTTCACCCAGTATTTCCCCGATTCCCCTTGGCGGGCCGGTGTGTGGGCCGGGGGGCTCACCCTGGCTGTCTCCGTAGCGGTATTCCGAGTGGCCGGCGGGAACCATTTCACCAGCGACGTACTCCTGGGGGCGCTGTCGGGAAGCCTGGTGGGTTTTCTGGTACCCTGGGTGAACCACCGAATCTCCCCCCGGACCGCCGCCCAACCGGTGATTATGCCCTTCGGCTTCCGGATAGCCTGGTAAGCGCCTGCGCATTGACCGGCTGTCAGCGCGTCAAAATCACGGCGGCTTTATGGTGGGCACTTCTAAAAACTTCAGTTTTTAGAAGTATTCCAATTCAAACTGCATTTGCGATATGCAAATGCGAGGCACATCTAAAAACCCAACCGGGGTTTTTAGATGTGTCCTGGTGTGTATGGACTGAAAAAGTAAATGGCGGTACCCTGTATACAATTCTCAACGGCGGGCTTTGGTATCTTCCATAAAGCGGTCCACCAGTTCCCCGCCGATTTCCCCCCGGAGCCAGTCATACACCGGCCGCAGAGCCTCCCGAAATGCCCCGCGTTCCGCCTGTGTGAGCCTGTGTACCTCCAGAAAAGTATCCATGACCGGGTAGTCTAAAGAGCGGGAAAGGAGCGTCTCGGTGAGGCGGGCCATCTGTTCGGCCTCACGGGCAGCCTGGCGAACTGCCCGGCGGTATTCTTCAGGGAGGGCCGCCAGAAGTGCCCCGTTCATCACCAAGAGGGATTCGGCGTATGCATGGCTGTCCAGGGTGAGGTATTTTTGAGCGGTGTACCAGCGCCGGGCATCCATGTCCCAGAGGACGCCCTGGGTGCCGTCCGCATCGCCCTTTACCAGGGCTTCACGGCGCTCTCCGGGGGGCATCACCAGGGGCCGGCCCCCAAGGGCCTCCACCAGCACCCCGTGGATAGGCGTATCCGGCACGGCGATTTTGAGACCCCGCAGGTCGGCGGGCGACGTAACCGGAAGTCTGCTGTTGCTGAAATTGAGGGTGCCGTTTTGGGCCGCCCCCAGCACCACCAGACCGGTGGCGTCGGCAAAATCACCGCACAGTTCCCGCCAGAGCTCCGAATTGTCAAAAAAATCCCATAGGGCTTCGGGTGAATCAAAGGCATGGGGCAGATTAATCAACTGCAGGGGCGGGTAGAGCGCGCCCGCCGCACCGCTGGTGAAAGCCCCCTCGATGCCCCCGGCACACACCAAGGCCAGGGTCTCCGCCGGGGTGCCCAATGTGCCTTCGGGATACAGGGCCACCGCCACCGCACCGCCCGTGAGGGTTTCCAAGCAACCCTTGAAGGTCAGCGCCCCCGCATGGGCAGGGAGGAGAGACCGGGATTGCCGTGGCCAGGAAGCCCCGCCGTGGAAGGCCAGACGGATGATATGCCGGGTTTCGTCGGTACGCGAGTCTGGTTTCAGGGCCAGAGACTCCCGCCGTGCCCCGGGAAGCAGTTCTCCCAGTCGTTCCGGAAGGGAACAGGCAGCCAGGGCCAAGACGGCGGCGCAGGCCAACAGCGGCACCCGAAGGCATTTCATACAAGCATTGGGCTAGATATCCACCGCACGGGTACTCACCTTGTCGGTCACGTAGGAGATGAAATCCGCCGGGGACATCACCACCTGCGCCCGGCCGTCCCGGTAACGCACCGCCACCTGCCGGGCAGATTCTTCCTTCTTGCCCACCACCAGCATATACGGAATCTTTCGGGTCTGGGCCAGGCGAATCTTGGCGTTCATTCGGTCGGTTCCCAGGTCAGCGTAGGCACGGATGTCCGCATCTCCCAGCGCCGCCGCCACCTGTTCGGCATAGTCGTTGAAGGCGGGAGCCACGGGGATCACCACGGCTTGCTCAAAGTGGAGCCACACGGGGAAAGCGCCGGAGAAATTCTCCAACAAAATGCCGATAAACCGCTCCATAGACCCCAGCACGGCGCGGTGGAGCATCACCGGGGTGTGGCGGGCATTGTCTTCACCCACGTACTCCGCATTCAATCGATCCTTGCCGGGCATTTGGTAGTCTAATTGCAGGGTTCCGCACTGCCATTCCCGCCCCAGGGCGTCTATGAGGGTGAACTCCAATTTAGGGCCGTAGAAGGCTCCCTCCCCCGGCGAAATGTCATAAGCCACCCCCTCGTCTTTACAGGCATCTCGCAGGGCAGCTTCGGCCTTGTCCCAGGTTTCGTCGCTGCCCAAGCGCATTGCCGGGCGGGTGGAGAGCTTCACCTTCACCTTATCCCGGGTGAAGCCGAAATCGGCATATATATTGTACAAAAGGCGGCAAAATCCGGCCACTTCGCTGCCTATCTGCTCTTCGGTGCAGAAGATGTGGGCGTCGTCCTGGACAAAGCCGCGAATCCGCATGATGCCATGGAGCGCGCCGGAGGGCTCGTTCCGGGTGCAGGAGCCGAACTCGGCGATACGCAGGGGCAGGTCGCGGTAACTGCGGAGGTGCTGCTTGAAAATCTCCACGTGACCGGGGCAATTCATGGGTTTGATGGCGAACAGGCGCTTCTCACTCTCGGTGATAAACATGCTCTCCTGGTACTTGGCCCAGTGACCGGAACGCTCCCAGAGGCTCCGGGGCATGATAAAGGGAGTTTTCACTTCCACGTACCCATTTCTGGACGTTTGCTGCCGTACGTAGTTCTCCAGAACACGGTAGATGGTCCATCCGTTGGGATGCCAGAATATTTGGCCGGGATTTTCGTCGTCGAGGTGGAAGAGGTCAAGCTCCCGGCCCAGTCTGCGGTGGTCACGTTTCTCCGCCTCGGCCAGCATATCCAAATGGGCCTTTAGGTCGGCGGGCTTCTCCCAAGCGGCAGCGTAAATCCGGGTGAGCATGGGACGCTTTTCATCGCCCCGCCAATAGGCGCCGGCGGTTTTCATCAGCTTGAAGGACTGGGCGTTTATTTCCCTCGTGTTGGCCACGTGGGGGCCCCGGCACAGGTCGGTGAAGCCGTCCTGGGTGTACAGGGAGATTTCTTCGCCCTCCGGCAGGTCACGAATCAATTCCAGCTTGTAAGACTGGTCGGCGAATACCGTGAGGGCCTCACTCCGGGGGATCACCCGCCGGACAAAATCGTGGCCGCCGTTGATGATGCGGCGCATTTCTTTCTCGATCCCCGGGAGGTCCTCGTTGGTGATGGGGCGTGACAGGTCAAAGTCGTAGTAAAACCCCGTGTCGATGGCGGGGCCGATGGCGGTCTTTGAGCCGGGAAACAGGGTGAGGACGGCCTGGGCCATCACGTGGGCGGCGCTGTGGCGAATCCGCGCGAGCTTTTCGGCGGAAGATTGGTTGTTCTGTTCCATACCTACAAGGATACCACCGGGGCACAATTATGTCAAGGGCGCAACACGGTCGGTCGCACCAGATCGTGCGGTAGGTGCGACCGAATTCACAAGCAAACTCTCTGGCAAGCGCTTTACCAGCCCAGCGACACGGAGAGGGCGATCCCCGGAAGCGAATCCCGCTTCACGCTGATTAGCCTCAAGTTAATCAGCGTGTCCCTAGATGAGGAGCAGCACCTGTTCCGGCGGTACCCCGGCCTCCACCGTATCGCCGGGGCGCAGACCTTCCGCCTGGGCCCTGGTGGTTTCCATGCGAAGCGGGGACGCCCTGCCCGCCGCATCAAGAGGTTTCAGCAGGACAATGGCGGAAAAGACTT
>JAITMZ010000074.1 GCA_031290725.1 Spirochaetaceae bacterium | reverse complement strand
AGCACGGGAGAAAACTTTTGTCAAGCCGCCTACCGCACGACCCGGCCGCGGACCCACAGTTTTTCCAACTCGTAAAAGGCGCGGGCCTCCGGGGACATGAGGTGCACCACGATGGGCCCCAGGTCGATGAGGGTCCAGTCGGCGCCGTCGGGTATCTTGCGGTAGGGTACGTGGATGGCCAGGCCGTTCTCCTTGGCATAGTCCTTGACCTGGCGGTAGAGGCCGGCGGAGTGGGCGCCGCTGGTGACGGTGGCGATCACGAAGAAGTCCGTCCAACTGCTGATATCCGACACGTCAATCACCACCACGTCCTGGCCCTTGCCGTCATTGATGAGAACAGCGAGCTGCGGGGCAGCGTCTTTTGCGGATGTTTCGATAGCGCCTTTTGCGGACGCTTCGGCAGCGCCTTGGGGGGCTGCTTTTTCAGCCGGGGCTTTGGTTTGTCGTTTTTTTTCCATAAAGTTCCTTCTTGTAAAGTTCCTTCTTGCCGCGCTTATCGCGCTCTGACGTAGCGGCCGTCAAAATCGCGGCCCAGGATGATGGTGAAGTCCACATAGGCTTCTTCGTTTTCCGATGCCTCGGTTTCGCCGCGCACCTCTTCTTCCACGATGACCTCGCAGCGGATAAAATCCCCCAGGCTTTTGGCCGCCTCCGCATTGCCGATGTGGTCGATGATGGTGGTCCGTTCCGGGCCGCCGGAATCGGCGTTGGCGGTGCGAAACACGCTGTACCCCACCATCTGAAACAGGGACGCGGCGTTTCGGGCCAGCCCGGGGATGGCGGTGTTGTTCAAAATCTCCAGCACATAGGTGCGGTTGTACTGGGCGTCCTGCCGGGACACCAGGTTGGCGATGGTCTGCAAGGTCACGTCCCGAATCAACTGGCCGTCCCGCTCAGGGAAAAGGAGGGTCTGGCCGTCCACCACCTGGATGGTGCCGCCGACGCTCTGGGGGTGCAGCTGTTCCACGTCAACCTGGGAGATCACCCGCAGCAGGTGCCTGAAATCCCGGCCCTTCAAGCGGGACGACATGAGGCTTTGCAGGGTACGGGCGGCCTGGCTCAGGTCAAAATACTCGTCCCTGGCGTTCAGGGCCTCCAAAAAGGCGATGATCACCTTTTCCCGGCGGCTTTGCACCTCGGCGGCGCTCTCCTCCGGGGAGTGATAGGTGATGAAGGTGCGCACCTTGTCCCCGTCCAGGTTCACCGACCCGGAGGGCAGCAGGGAGCGCGCGCCGTTTTCATTTTCGATGTCGATGGGGGAAGGGATAAAAATCTTAAAGCCCCCCAGATAGTCCGCCAGGCGGCAGAAATTGTCCAGGGTGATGACGACGGTGAAGGGAATGCCCTGGCCAAAGAGGGCTTCGATCTCCCGGGTGTAGGGGCCGCTTCCCTTGTCCCGAAAGATCGCGTCTATCCGGTCAACCCGGCCCAAACTGGTGAAAATCGAGCCGATGTTTCCCGGCACGTCAAAGACCACGCCGCGATTCAGAGGGGGGTAATAGAGCAGCACCGAGGCGGCAAGAACCGTGCCCTTGTCCTCCAGGATGAAAAGGGTCTTGAGGATGGGGTCGGTGTTCAGCGTTTCGTCCACCTCGTCGGTGCGAAGGGACAGCACAAGGACCGTCACGGTGATCCCCAGGGCCGCCGCAATGATGACCCAAATCATCGCCCCCAGCCGACTCCGGGAGATTGTATTCCGGGTTTCTATTTTGTTTTTCATGTCCCTTTCATCGCCTCCGCAGCCTCCAGAGCCTCCAGGGATTTGAGCAAGTCATAGGACACGGCGACCACCGTCTTTTGCTTTCGCTCCAGGCTGGCCAGGTTGTCCTGCAGCACCTCCCGGAGCATCCGGTTCAGCCCCATGCCCTGGAATTTCGCCAGGTATTCCGGGGAGGCGTATTCCCGGCCCGGCTCCAGTTTGTCGGCGATGTAGAGCACCTTGGCCAGATCGCACATCAGGGGCTTCCCGAAGGTGTGGTTCGCCACCGCCTCCCGTATGTCTTCGTCGTTGATGCCAAAGTCCCGGGAAAGCAGCACTGCAGCGGCCCGCCCGTGAAGGAGCGCCGGTTTCTCCTCTTCCGCCGGAATGAGGGGAGCGCCGTCCTGGGCTGCCAGGCGGGCGATTTCGTCAGTATCCAGTTCCTTGGCCATATCATGGGCAAGGCCGGCCAGCCGCCCGCGCCGGGGATCCAGCCCAAAGAGGCGGCAGAGTTCCTCGGCGGTATCCGCCACGCGGAGGGAGTGGCCCCGGCGCTTTTCCCGCAGCGCAGTGTCGATGTGCCGGTTCATTTGCTCGATGGCTTTTTCTATACGTTCCGGGGATGCAAGGGGGCTGTAGAGGTTTTTCTCCACGATGTAGCGGTAGACTGCGGGGGGCACCAGGTAGCGCCATGCCAGGCCGCCCCGTATCCGCCTGCGGATGTCCGAGGAGGATATAGGGAGCGGCGCGAATAGGCACCCGCCAGGGCGGCTATTCGTGCCCGGCGAGGGTCGCGGGGAAGGGCCGCCAGGAGGGCCGCCGTTGAAGGGAACAAGGGCGCAGTCCGCCGGAGGCGGTCTGCGCGGTGAGGGGCGTGGGGCTGGCGAGGCGCTTGCCAAAGAGTTTGCGGAAGCAAACTCGTTCGCACCTACCGGTGCGACCGGGCGCTGGGCCAGGATAATCTGGGCGCGTTGGGCCAGGTCTTCGTGGCGGTACCAGCGGGGGAATTCGGGGAGGAGGTCGTCGCCCAGAATGAGGGCGATTTTCTGGTGGTATTTTTCTTCCATATATAAAACGGTG
>JAITMZ010000202.1 GCA_031290725.1 Spirochaetaceae bacterium | reverse complement strand
GCCACGCCCTACGACATGCCCATCCTGGGCTACGACACCAAGACCATCAGCACGCTCCGCCTCTGGGAAGCCTCCTCCCCGGACGGCTTTGACCTGGCGCTCTTCAATGCCATGGACTATAACCGGGCGCTGGAAAAAAAGAACAACGCCGAGAACATCTCCCGCATCCTCTATCCCAACGATTCCGGGCCCCAGGGAAAAACCCTCCGTCTCAAGCAGCAGTACTTTTTCTGCTCCGCCAGTCTTCAGGATATGGTACGGCAATACGTGTCCTTCCACGGCGAAGACTTCTCCCATTTCGCCGAGATGCATGTGATTCAGCTCAACGACACCCATCCGGTGGTAGCCATCCCGGAGCTGATGCGTATCCTCATGGACGAGCACTTCCTCACTTGGGACACCGCTTGGGACATCGTCACCCAGTGTTTTGCCTACACCAACCACACCATCCTGGCGGAGGCTCTGGAGACCTGGGCCATCGACATATTCCGTAACCTCCTGCCGCGGATTTATCAGGTGGTGGAGGAGATCAACCACCGGGCCGGCGCGGTGGTGAAAAAGGTATTCCCCGATGACTACGAGAAACAAAACCGTATGGCGGTCATCGCGGCTGGCCGGGTGCACATGGCGCGGCTGGCGATATACACGGCCTTCAGCGTGAACGGTGTGGCGGCGCTGCATACGGAGATACTCAAAACCAAAGAGCTCAAGGACTGGGTAGACCTCTATCCTGCAAAATTCAACAACAAGACCAACGGCGTGACCCAGCGGCGCTGGCTCCTTTCGGCCAACCCGGCGCTGGCGGCGTTCATCACCGGCAAAATCGGCGCGGGCTGGGAGAAGGACTTCAGCCGGGTGAAGGGCCTGGAAAAATTCGCGGACGACGACGCCACCCTCACCGAGCTGATGAATATCAAACACCGCAACAAGGAGCGCCTGGCGGCCTACCTTAAGGAAACGCAGAACGAGTTTTTGGACGTGGAATCCATATTCGACGTGCAGGTGAAGCGCCTCCACGAATACAAGCGGCAGCTCTTGAACGTGCTCCACATCATGTACCTCTACGACAAGCTCCTGGAAAACCCCAACGCGGTGGAAATCCCCCGGACCTTCATCTTCGGCGCCAAGGCGGCGGCGGCCTATCGCCGGGCCAAGGTTATCATCAAGCTGATCAACACCGTGGCGGACCGGATCAACAACGACCGGCGGGTGCGGGGCAAACTGCGGGTGGTCTTTGTGGAAAATTACCGGGTGAGTGTGGCGGAGAAGATCTTCCCCGCGGCGGACGTGTCGGAGCAGATTTCCACCGCCGGAAAAGAGGCCTCCGGGACGGGCAACATGAAGTTCATGATGAACGGCGCCCTCACCATCGGCACCCTGGACGGGGCGAACATCGAGATTGTGGAAGAAACCGGGCGGGAGAACGCCTTCATATTCGGCCTCACCACCGATGCCATCGCCGAGATGGAAGCCCGGCACAGTTACAACCCCCAGTCTTTCCTGCACAACGACCTGCGGTTGGAAAAAGTGGTGAACCAGCTCATCGACGGCACCTACTCGCCGGACACCCAGGTCTTCCAGGAACTCTACGACTCCCTGGTCTACGGCATCGAGGGGCAGCGGGCGGACGTGTATTACGTGCTGGCGGACTTCGCCGACTACGCTAAAAAGCAGCAGGAAGTCGCGGCTGCCTATGGGGACAAGCGGGGCTGGGCGCGGAAGGTGCTGCTGAACATCGCCAACAGCGGAAAATTCTCGTCGGACCGCACCATCGAAGACTATGTGCGGGACATCTGGCATCTCAAGCGGATAACAGAATGTTAGTACATATTCATCATCTTTTCTGGCGCTGTTTATTCAAAACCGCCGTTATTTATGATAGAGTGATTACAACACGCAAATGGAGGTTTGTATGAAAAAAACAGTGATGCGCACGATCTGTGCGCTGTCGGTCACCGTGGTTTGTGCGGTGAGTCTCTTTGGCCAGGCCCAGGCGGACCCCCCTGTGGGACGGCGGCGCCAGCCCCCACAAACAGCGCGCCCGGAGTCCCTGGACGCAGGTCTCCCCCGGCCTGACCCCGTTACGGTGAACGGTACCCTGACCCTGAAGGACGGCTTCATCGTCTTGGAGGGCGGCGACACATTTCACTATGTGCCCCAGCTCATGCACTATGTGGGCTTCATCGACGGACTCAAGGAGGGCGCCCAGGTTTCCGTGATCGGTTATGCCCGGCGGAACTTCCTGTGGATCACGTCTTTCACCGTGGGCGAAAAAACCTACGAGACCCCGCGGCTGGGCTTCCGGGGACAGCAGGGTGATGACGACGGCCAGCGGGTACGCCCCCGGGGTTGGACGCAAAACGGCCCCGGCAAGAATTTTGACCGCAGGGACCGGTATGGCAAGAGCCGGAACGGCGACTGCTACTGCGGGCGGGCGCCCAGGATTCCGCGCCAACCGTAAGCGCTGTACAGGGTCTGGGAGGGGTGCGGGCTGAAAATGCCCTCACCCCGCATAATAGTTGGGGTTTAGGGGTGTTTTTTAGCGGTGGAATTTTTTTCAGACCCCTCCCAGACCCCTCCCCGGAAGCCCACCCCGCCCGGTTGCTGAGCCTGTCGAAGCACCGCGCCCCCCCGGAAGCCTCGCGAGCCTCGCCTTCCCAGCGCCCCTCCC
>JAITMZ010000045.1 GCA_031290725.1 Spirochaetaceae bacterium | reverse complement strand
GATGAGGACGGCAAGCCCGCCTATCCGCCGCCCCTACGGAATGACCAATACGCCCTGTTCAGAAAGCGCCTGGAACAGATACAGGGCAAATCCTAGCCGTTTTCGGGATGTGATATGCGAGGATACATTGATATAGTGGAAAAAGTCCTGCGGAACGGCGGTGTGAAAAAAAACCGAACCGGCACGGACGCCCTTTCCTTTTCGGGGCTTCTTTTTGAACACGACATGGCCGCCGGATTCCCCCTGCTCACTACCAAACGAATTCCTTTCAGGCTGGTGGCGTCGGAACTGGAGTTTTTCATCAAGGGCATCACCGACAAGGGCTGGCTGCAGCGGGAAAACAACCACATTTGGAATGAATGGTGCAGCCCCGACCGCACGCCCTACGGCACCGACCGGGCGAGCTTACGGCGCATGGCAGACGAGCGCGACCTGGGGCCCATCTACGGCTGGCAGTGGCGGCATTTTGGCGCCGAATATGCGGGCTGTGAGGGGGATCCGGTGAAGGGCGGTGTGGACCAGATGCGGGGGGTGGTGGAGCGCCTGAAGCAAAATCCCGACGACCGCAGGCTGATCGTATCCGCCTGGAACCCGGTGGACCTGCACCGCATGGCCCTTCCGCCCTGTCACTACGCCTTCCAGCTCACCGTCACCGGCGGTAATTTGAACTTGATGTGGAACCAGCGCTCCGTGGACGTGGCTCTGGGTCTGCCTTTTAACATCGCCAGCTACGGGATTCTGTTGCATCTGCTGGCAAAGGAAGCGTCCCTGGGGGAGGGCAGGCTGGTAGGTTTTCTGGGGGACACCCACATCTACGTGAATCACCTGGATGCCCTGCGGGAGCAGATTCGCCGGGAACCCCGACCTCTTCCCCGGATTGCCACGCCGCAGTTCACCTCGGTTTTTGACTGGCGGTATACGGACTCGGCGGTGGAAAACTACGACCCCCATCCTGCCTTGCGCTTTGAAATCGCCGTGTGAGACGCCATGAACGAAACCCTGGAAATTATCATCATTGCGGCTATCTCAGAAAATCGGGTGATCGGAAAAGACGGCGGTCTTCCCTGGCACATACCCGATGACCTGCGGCATTTCAGGGAATTGACCGACGGATGTCCCTGTATCATGGGGAGAAAGACCTACGAGTCCCTGCCCAATCGGCCCTTGCCAAACAGGGAAAACATCGTCGTTTCCTCGCAGCTCCGGGAGTACGGTGCGGGGGTGCGGGTGTTTCCGTCTCTGGAAGAGGCGATTGGATATTGCAAAGACCGGGGCAAGGTCTTTGTCTGCGGCGGCGGCTCCCTGTATAACCGGGCCATCGCTCTGGCCGACACGATCGAGCTCACCCTGGTCCACCGTACCGTGGAGGGTGATACTTGGTTCCCCGCGATTCGCCCTGACCGATGGCGCCAAACCGCCCGCACCGACCGGGAAGATTTTTCGTTCGTCACCCTGCGGCGGGAAACAGACCTGTTTTAATTTTTACGGTATTTGGCGATCTGTTCCGCCTGAAAGACCCGCCCCGCCGTATCAATCCCCACGATGAGCCTTAACCCCTCCACCTCCAGCCGTTTGATGGATTCGGTGCCCAAATCGTCGTAGGCCGCCACCGTGCACTTTTTCACTTGCTTGGAAATGAGGGCCGCCGCGCCGCCGATGCTCAGCAAATAGATGCCACCGTATTTCTTGCACCCCTCCGCCGCCTGCGCTCCCCGGTCACCCTTGCCGATGGTGCCCAAAGCGCCCAACTGCCCGAAGATCATCTCCGTAAACACGTCCATGCGCATACTGGTGGTGGCGGCAATGGAGCCAATGACCCGCCCCGGTTTTGCCGGGCAGGGCCCCGCGTAGAAGATGAGCTGGCCCCTCATGTCCACCGGCGGCGCCTTGCCCGCTGCCAGGGCATCCTGCAGGCGCTTGTGAGCCGCATCACGGGCGGTGTAAATCGTTCCGGTCAGTTCTACCACATCCCCGACGGTCAGGGATTTCACGTCGTCCCTGGTCAAGGGCGTCTTCAACTGTATTCGCGGTATGCCTTGAAAAATATTTTCCATAGTTTCTTCCTTAAGAAAGCACTGATTTATCCTAATGAGGATAACTCAGTGCTACCATACTTGGCTGCAATTTCGCAGTAAGTCGTAGACTTACGAGAAAGTTGCAAAGGGAACCGCTGATTAGCCTCAAGTTAATCAGCGGTTCCCTAATGGGCACCTCTAAAAATTCCAGCTTTTGAGGTGTTCCGATTAAAAATGCAATTGCGTATGCGATATGCAAACGCAAAACCCCTCGAAAAATTTAACCGGGTTTTTCGAGCGCAATTATATTTGGGCGGCGGCATGCCGGGACGAATGGCACTGTAGACACACCGCCACAGGGAGCGAGGTGATGTGGGTGGGATAGTACTCGATATGTACATCCAGCGCGGTTATCCTGCCCCCCATGCCCAGGGGCCCAATCCCCAGGTTGTTGATACGTTCCAACAGTTCCAGTTCCATCCTGGCGTAGGCAGGGTGGGGATTTCGCGCGCCGATGGGGCGGAGCAGGGCTTTTTTGGCAATCCAGGCACACCAGTCCATGGTGCCCCCCACGCCCACCCCCACGATCACCGGCGGGCAGGGTTTACCCCCCGCGTATTCCACGGTCTTTACTACAAAGTCCCTCACCCCTTCCGTTCCCACCGCGGGCACGAGTGTGGCGAAGGCCCCCATGTTTTCGCTCCCCCCGCCCTTGGGCAGGACGGTGACGGTGACCTTATCCCCCGGCACTATCTCCGGGTGAAAAATCGCCGGCGTGTTGTCCCCGGTGTTCACCCGGTCCAGGGGGTCCCGCACCATGGATTTACGGAGGAAGCCTTCTTCATAGCCTTTTCGTACCCCGGCATTCACCGCATCCGCCAGGGGCGCGCCGGTCCAGCTCACCTCCTGGCCGATCTCCATGATAACCGTGCAGCTCCCCGTGTCCTGGCAGCAGGGGATGCGCTCTTTCTTCGCATATTCCGCATTGGCGAGCAGTACCTCCAAGACGTCCTTTCCGTAGGGTGATTCCTCCCGCCCTAGGGATGCTTCCACGGCGGCTTTCCAGTTTTCGTCCAGCTCGCAGCACGCCTTTTGGCAGAGCTCCGCTATCACCGTCACCACTTCCTGGGTGTTGAGAATTCTGGTCATAGTATCTTCCTTAATATAATACGGCTGCCGCATTGGGCATTTATTTTGGGCACAGGGATTCGATCAGGTTCAGTTTACCCGGCTTCACGGAAATATCGGTGTAGTCGAAGGACGCGACGATGCCGCCCCCGGAATCCAGATAGTCCACCCGGAAGCTATACACCCCGGGATTCACCGTGACGCCCCCCACATAGGCCTTGCCGGGGAAGTAGCGGGAGAGGCGCAAATCCGCCCGTTCCGTCGCGTCGGCGAACAATTGGCCCAGAGCGCCGAATATTTGCAGCGCCAAACCCAGGTTTTCATCGTCGCTTTCCTTGCCGACGGCGGTGAGTCCCGCGGAAACCCCGCTTTTCACCGTGGTACGGACGATGGTTTTGACGGTGATGAGGTGTATTTTGGCACGAAAGGTCTCCTCCGCCACGGCCTGCATATCCTCCAGGAGACCCAGTTCCACGGTTTGACCGTCCCGAAAGACCAGCCGCACCGCATTGACCCGGGATGGCCGCCTTACCATCTCCGGCAGGGCGATTTTGAGGTGATGCCCGTTGGGGAGGGGAAGCACCGTCACACTTTCCTTCTTTACCGGGGACATCCCCGCAAAGCCGACCACGTTCAGCCGTGCCGCCCCCGGGGGAAGGGTAAGCTCCTCCGGGATTGAGGGGGGCACCGGGAAGGGGTAGATGTCCGGGGCTGTGCGGAAGGCGGTCTGGAGCCAGTCGTGGTCAATGCGCGCATCGTCGGGGCTGCCGGCGGCGCGGTAAAACAGCATTCCCAAGTAACGCGCCAGGGCCGAGTTGGCAAATGTGCCGATCGTGCCGGCGGCGGGAAGAGCGGAGTTATCGCCCTGATCGGCGATGCGCTCTTCCAGGGCGGTGTATTTGACGGAAAGCTGCTGCAGCTTCTCGTTCATCCGGCG
>JAITMZ010000031.1 GCA_031290725.1 Spirochaetaceae bacterium | reverse complement strand
CTGCCGCTCGGCTGTTTCCCGCAATTGAATGGCGTTTTCGTCTTGTTTTCGCCCTACTTCCTGTAACAGCGCCCACACGGTATCCGGTGTCGCTCCCATGCTTAATGTTGCCATGTGTGTCCTCCACGTTTGCATTATACCATAGCGTCACGCTAAAAAACAACCCCCTTTCGCAAGGCTGGGAGTTGCAATCCGCCTGCAGCGAATTGCCGGCGCACGAAGTGCCGTCGGCTTGCACGTCTTGTCAGTGCGCGCCACGGCTCCGGCGCGCGGTAACTACGCTTCGTAGGCGGCCCTGACCGACGTTATCTGCGGCTTGCCTTCGAAGGGATTGTACACGGTGACGAATGGGAGGAACGCGTTGGCTTTGAGGGGTACGTACTTCGCGTTGTCGGCGAACAGGTAGTTCCTGCCCGCGACTATCTGCGTTGCCACGTAGTTCGGGTCAAAATCAGGCCCAATCCTGCGCGCTTCGTCCAGCGCGGCTTTCGCCTCGACCGGTACCGCTTCGAAGGCGCCGTAGCTGCCGACGAAGCCCGGATGGCCCAGCCGCAAAATTCGCCGCTTGCCAATCCTTTGTATCTGTGTTATACTTCTGGTATGAAAGGCATGTTTCGTTTAATTTCTTCGGCGGCGACCATCTACACCTTCGCCTGCTGTATACGCATTTGGCTCACCTGGGCGCCGAACCTCGCTGCGGGCCGTGGGGGGCGTTTTCTGGTGGACCTGTGTGACCCGTACCTGAATGCGTTCCGGCGCTTCCGGTTTCTTCGTGTGGGCGCTCTGGATTTTTCCCCGGCAGTGGGTGTGGGGGTACTCCTGATGGTGTCCTCTGTGGCGGATGCGCTGGCTCGGTTAGCCCGGGTGTCCGTGGGGATTATCGCCGCGCAATTGGTGGGGGTCTGCTGGAGCATCGTGTCGACGATTGTCGGCCTGGTGATCATCCTGCTGTTGATCCGTCTGGTGGCTTGCCTGGTGGCTCCCCGCAGCTCCTACGGCCTGTGGATCACCCTGGACCAGTCCCTTTCGCCCCTGGTAGAGCGTCTTCGTCTTTTTTTCCGGGCGGGCCGGCTGGTGTGGAGCGCCATGCTCGCCGTCTCTCTTCTGACGTGCGTCCTGGGCTACGGCCTGGCGCGTTTGGTGGCGGGTTTTTTGGTAAGCCTGCTGGTGCGGCTTCCTTTCTAGGGCGGACTTTCCCCCGGAGCACTCTGAATGCGCCTGGAAGAGATCGAAACCCCTGTGGCCGCCCTGGCCGGGGTGGGACCTACCGCTTCGTCAGCCTTGGCTGCCCTGGAGGTGTTCACCGTGGGGGATTTGTTGGCCCACTACCCCCGGGACTGGGATGACCGTACCGAGCGGGTGCTCATCGCTTCATACGACGAAGCCGCA
The DNA here is from genome assembly GCA_031290725.1 of Spirochaetaceae bacterium. Taxonomy (GTDB): domain Bacteria; phylum Spirochaetota; class Spirochaetia; order Treponematales; family Treponemataceae; genus JAISTZ01. Next base: position 3,978 of record JAITMZ010000031.1, on the reverse strand, counting down.
CGGCAGGGAAAGCGGGTGCACACCATCGCCCAGGTGACGGGACACCGCTGGTTCGGCGGGCCGCCCCCCGGCACGGGATTTGCTTCCGGGGGACGGCGGGCCACCCTCAAGATTCGCGTCACCGACGGATATGTGGAGGCTGATTTGGTGGCCTTCAACCGGCCGTTCCTGGAAAAAAGCCTTCCCGTGGGTGCGGTGATCGGTCTCACCGGGGATTTCTCCTGGCGTTACGGGGGCATCCAGAGTACCGCTTTTGACACCCTGCTCATCACCCGGTCCGGGCGCCTCTCCGACTACACCCCGGGCGCTGTTCCGGGATCCGAGGTGTTTCCGGTTTACCCCCTCACTGCGGGGCTTTCCCAGGTACAGCTCCGCAAATGGATACGCCAGGCCCTGGCGCGCTATGGCCGGGGCATCGAAGGGGATGTTCCCCCGGCGCTCCTGGACAAACGGAAGCTCCTTCCCAAACAGGACGCCCTCCGCGCCGTCCATCAGAGCGCCAGTTTGGCCGAAGCGCATCGCGGTCGGGAGAGCCTCATCTACGAAGAGCTGTTTCGCTTTCAGGAAGCCATTGTCCGCCGCACCCTGGAACGGCGGGGAATCCGCACAGGCCCTGACCGGGTGGACGACCTGTCGCCCCGGCAGCAAAAACTCCTGGAGGCGCTCCCCTTCGCCCTCACCGTTGACCAGCAGCGGGTCATCGCCGAACTCAACGCCGACATTGACCGGACCTCCGCCATGGCCCGCCTGCTGCAGGGGGACGTGGGTTCCGGCAAAACCCTGGCGGCTTTCTTCGCCATCCTCCGGGTGATCGACTCCGGTGGACAGGCAGCGCTCCTGGCTCCCACAGAAATCCTGGCCCGGCAGCATGGGGAGACCGCCGCCCGGTTTCTGGATACTGCGGGGGTGCGCCTGGCATACCTCACGGGGAACGTGAAGTCCAGGGCGCGGGGTACCCTGCTGAAGGCCCTGGCCGCCGGCGACGTGGACCTGGCGATCGGCACCCACGCGCTGTTTTCCCGGCAGGTGCGTTACAAAAATTTACGTCTGGCGGTGATCGACGAACAGCATCGCTTTGGAGTGTTGCAACGGAACGCCATCATCGAAAAAGGCCGGGACAGTGCCGGGGAAAGGCCGCCCCATTTTCTCATGATGAGCGCCACCCCAATCCCCCGCACCCTGGCCCTCACGGTTTTTGGAGACCTGGAGGTGTCCACCATTGCCACCCTGCCCTCGGGACGGCTGCCCATCAAGACCTACCTGGCCCGCATGGGGAACGAGCAGAAGGTCTACGATTTTGTGCGCCGGGAATTGTCCGCCGGCCACCAGGCCTATTTCGTCTACCCCCGCATCGAAGAAGGGGAGGGGGACGAAGCCGGCAGCCCCGACGCTCCTCTCAAAAGCGCCGAAGAAATGTTCCGCAAGATCGGTGCTGAAATTTATCCCGGCATCCCGGCGGCCCTCGTCCACTCAAAAGTGGACGAAGAAGACCAGCATCGCGCCCTCACGGATTTTCGGGAAGGGCGGATCAAGATACTGGTGGCCACCAGCGTGGTGGAGGTGGGTGTGGACAACCCCAACGCCACCTGTATGGTTATCGAACACGCAGACCGTTTCGGTCTGGCGGCGCTTCACCAGCTTCGGGGCAGGGTTGGCCGGGGCAGCCTGCAATCCCACTGTTTCCTGGTCTACAGCACCGCCCTGAAGGACGACGGCATCGCCCGTATGAAGGCCCTGCGGAGTACCACCGACGGCTTTGTGATCGCCGAGGAGGACCTGCGGCTCCGGGGCCCCGGAGAGGTGGCGGGCATCCAGCAGTCCGGGTACCTCACGTTGGGCATCGCCGACCCGATACGGGACGCCGCAGTCATGGCCCTGGCCCGGGAGGATGTGCTAGAAATAATGCAAAACACCTAAAACCCGGGTTTGTTCCAAAAATTTACCGTGAAAGAACGATTTTTTACAAAAATTCGCTCTTTCACCCTTGCACAAAAAACGAATCGACTGTATAGTGTACCCAGAGTTTGCCCATGATGTACGAAGATTCTGAAAAATTGAACATCCGCGCCATAGAATTCGCTTCTTCCGGCAAATTTATTGAGGCCATCGCCTGTTTCAAACGGGCCATTACCATCGACGCCATGAACTATCTCCTATGGTACAACCTGGGCATCACCTACCGGGACGCCGGCGACCTGCGCAAAGCCAAGGACGCCCTGGAATGTGCCTACCGCCTCACCGAAGGCGACGAAGAAATCATCGAAACCCTGGCTCTGGTCTGCTTTACCCTGGCAGACTTCGACGAAGCCTTTGACTACTATTCCGAGGCCCTGGATATCAACGACGCCAACGCCCGGTGCTGGAACAACATGGGGGTCCTCTTTTTCAACCGAAACGATTACCTCGCCGCCTGCGACGCCTTTGAACGGGCGGTGTGTATCAGCCCCTACTACTACGACGCTCTCTTCAACCTGCGGGACACCTACCATGAGCTGGGCAACCGTATCGGCGCCGCCGAATGTGTCCGGCGGCTGTCGGAACTGTAATGATTTGTACGTATTGCGTTGGAGTTGTTCGAAAACTTCAGTTTCCCGAACACGGCCAACCACACACATCCAGAACGCGCTTATTACTGTCGTCGGGGCAAGCCGGGTGGGCATTATCGCCAGGGTATCCGGCGCGCTTGCGGGGTATCACGTCAACATCGCCGACATCACCCAGACCATTCTGCCGGGCAATTTTGTAATGATGATGATGGTGGATTTGTCCGGGGCTGACATTTCCATCGAAAAAATACGAAAGGCTCTGGACTTTCTGGGCGGAGAGCTGAGCCTGTCGAAGCATGGTGTCCCCTGTGCCCTCCGTACCTCTGTGTGAGGTGGGTTCGACAAGCCCCCGCCTTCTCTATCCCTCTATTTCACTATCCCTCTGGTTCCACCTCACTCTGCGCCTCTGCGTGAGCATCTTCTGCAATGACCCCACACGGAGGCACGGGCCTTCGATGCTTCGACTACGCTCAGCACTCAGGCACCAGCCGGTTGCTTCGGTGCCTGATCCTGTCGCAGGGCCGAAGCACCGTGCACCCTACAGGGTGAGGTGGGCCTTCCAGATTTCCGTGGCGTTTTGGACGTTGGAGATGAAGTAGATGTCGTTGTTGGCGCCCCAAGCCGGGGAGAAGACGTCCACGTTGCCGCTGGTGAGCTGGGTCAGGTTGCTGCCGTCCGCGCCCATGAAGAAGAGGTGGCTCCGCCGTTCTGCGGTGACAGCGGGTTTGGTCCACAGGTACTTGCCGGCGGTTCGCGAAAAGATGTTCTTCCGCTCAACCAGGGCCAGGGACAGGTCGCGGCCCTTGGCAAAGAGCACGTACTTGCCGTCCTTCGAATAGCTGGGCCGGGAACACACCTCGGCATACTTGTTGACCTCGTCGATGATGGGGCTGTATATCTGGGTGGCCTGGCCGCTCTTCAGGTCCATCTCATAGATACCGGCGGGATAGAAAGTGGCGGTCCCCCGCTTTTCCTCGGTGCGGCGGACAAAGAGATACTTCGTGCCGTTGGGATGCCAGCTCGGCTGCTCCCCTTCCCCCAGGAGGGTGATTTCCTGGCCGTTATCCTTCATGCTCACCACTTGGCGGGTGTTGCGGTTGAGGATGTCGCAGAGTATCACGCCGCCCCGTACGCTGGGGTTGGAGTCCCCTTCCCCAGCGCTCATCCGGGTCACAAAGGTCTTGCTGCCGTTGGTCACGTTGGACTTAATCACCCGGTTGGCCGCCTGCTCAAAGGTGATGTAGGCGAACCCCACGCTGTCGTCATACCAGGCAGGCCCATAGGAGGGGTCGGTCACCAGGGGGGTCTTGGATGACACGTTCACGTCCCGGAGGAGCATAATGCGATAGTCCTCCAGGTAGAGCTGCTTGTCGAGGCTCGTCTCCGGGGCCTCGCAGTAAAAAAGGGTCTTCCCATTGGGCGCCACCGACAC
>JAITMZ010000194.1 GCA_031290725.1 Spirochaetaceae bacterium | reverse complement strand
TGTCCAGCAGACCGGCGCTCATGTTACCCTGTCTTTCACGGGGGTGAGTTCCAGAATTTTCTTTTCGATCTCCGCCAGTTGACTTGCGATCCGCGCGTCAATCTCACCGAAGTCGGTTTCCACCACGCAGCCGCCCCGGTCCACCGTGGTGTCTTCCACCACGTGAATCTTTGCCACGTTCTCCACAGATTTGATAAAGGCATCCACGTGTTCCGTGGTCAATTGCAGGTCGGCCAGATTTACCCGCACGGTGACGTCGCTCCGGCTCTTCACCTTCTGCAGGGCTTCAAGCACGTTGGCGGTTATCACGTCCCGCTCGCTGTCAGAGATGGTCTTCACCACCTTCCGTGAAATGAGCAGTACCAGATTCACCAATTCCCGTTCGCTTTCCACCAGAATGTTATCCCGCTTCTGGTAAACCCGCTCCAGGATAACGTGAAGCCGGTCGATAAGGCGCTGAACCTCGGCGTCCCCGGTCTTGTAGCCATCCTCATAGCCCACAGCATTGCCCTTTTCACGACCTTCGTTGTAGGCGCTTTGGGCAATTTCCTCCCGCTTGGTCTCCGCGCTTTTCACCAGCTCTTCCGATGCGGCCTTTGCACTCTCCACCAGTTGGGCGGCCTTTTCCTCGTTTTCTTTTTCGGCGTTCTCCACCAGACTGCGGATACGCTCGGATTCGTGGGCGGCATGTTCCTCGCTTCGGACCAGAATGTCCCTGGCCTCTTGCTCGGCATCGGAAATCATTTTTGCCTTTTGAATTTCCCACTCAACCCTGAAAGCCTCCGCTTCTTCGCGAAGCTGGTTGGCCGTAGGTCCCGCATACACCTCCGGAGGAGCTGCCAGAGAAACAGGCAGGGGCTCAAAAACCTTCGCCGATTTCAAAGCAACCGAAACAGCAGCCTTTTTGAGTTCTTGGTCCCGAAAAACAGCTTTTGCCATAATCACCTACAAGACATCTCCAAGGACACGCTGAAAAACTTCGAACCGAGTTTCTCTATGTGCCCTACACCAATTCATCTTCACCTGCCCTGGCGATGACGATTTCGCCGGCATCCTCAAGCCGCCTAATGATGGATACAATCTTTTGTTGCGCTTCCTGCACATCTTTCAGGCGGATGGGGCCCATAAATTCCATGTCGTCCTTGAGCATACTCGCTGCGCGCTTGGACATGTTGCGGAAGATTTTGTCCTGCACCTCCGTATCCACCGCCTTGAGGGCCTTGGACAGTTCCGGGTTTTCCACTTCCCGCAGAATCTTCTGAATAGCCCGGTCGTCCAGCATGACGATGTCTTCGAACACGAACATGCGCTTCTTGATTTCTTCGGCCAGATCCGGGTCCTCTTCCTCCAGGGATTCGATGATCGCCTTCTCCGACGACCGGTCCACCATGTTGAGTATCTCCACAATGCTGGGCACACCCCCCGCGGCGGTGTAATCTTCGCTGGACAGGGATGACAGTTTCTTCTCCAGTACCCGTTCCACTTCCCGCAGCACGTCCGGTGAGGTACGGTCCATGGTGGCGATACGCCTGGCCACCTCGCTCTGAATTTCGTTGGGCAGGCTCTGGAGAATCACCGATGCCTTCTGGGGTTCCAGGTAAGCCAAAATCAGGGCGATTGTTTGGGGATATTCCTGCTGGATAAAATTCAACAGATGCGTCGGGTCGGTGCGGCGGATAAAGTCAAAGGGCCGCACCTGCAGACTGCTGGTGAGGCGGTTGATAATGTCGATGGCGTTTTGGGTACCCAGGGATTTTTCCAAAAGTTCCCGGGCATAGTCGATGCCCCCCTGGGTGATGAAATTCTGGGCCACCATAATTTCCTGAAATTCCCCCAGCACCGAATCCTTGATGGTGGAATCCACGCTTCCCAGCCGGGCGATTTCGAAGGTCAAGGTTTCAATCTCATCTTCCCGCAGATGCCTGAACACCGATGCGGAGGCGTCTGAACCCAAGGCCACCAGACAGATCGCCGCCTTTTGTCTGCCGGTCAGGTTTTTTATGTCCGTCGCAGCCGGCGCGTTGTCTTTTTTCTTTCCGGTTGCGGCGATAGCGGCAGCGGCTTCTACTTTTGCTTCAGCCATATTCTATTCCTCCATCATCCAGGTTCTGATCAATTGGGCCACGTTTTCGGGATGTTCCCGGGCCATGGACTCCACATTACCCACCAATTCGGCACGGCGCCGGTCATCTTCGCTCATGGTGATGTCGATCCCCGGTTCCTGGGCACCGTACAACCGTGCTTCCTCTTCCACGTCCCGCCTGCGCTGCTCCTCCGCTTCCTTGCGCTTCCGCCGTATGTCACCTATCTTCTTCAAAGCATTCACGCCGAAGATCAGGATGATAAATCCAATAACCGCCAGAATCAAGATGATAAAGGTACGCCGGGTTTGCTGGCCGCGGATATACACAAAATCTTCCTTTTCAAACTGGGTCCGGCGGTCAAAGGGGATATTTTGCACCGCCACCGAATCACCCCGGGACTGATTGTAGCCGATGGCGTTACGCACCAGAGCGGCGGCGGCATCCAGTTCCGCAGGCAGTACCGCCGTGTATTCCCGGTCGATGCTCCCGTCCACCAGTATCATCGGATTCCCCTTCCCATCATACTTCTTTTTCCAGGTTCCGTCAATATTCACCGACACGGTCACCCGGTCGATGGACGGCTTTTTTTCCTCCTGGGTTTTTTTGGAGTTCACCGCATTGGTCTGCCGCAGCCCGGTTTCCTCGGAGGTACCGTAGGTGTTGCTCATGTCGGCGTAGTTGGGCGGCACCTGGCCGGCGGTACCGGCAGGCCCCTCCGGGGAATAAAGGGTTCCGGTCCATTTTTTATCCGTCTTCTGGATTTCAATGGGGATGGACTCCTGCTTCTGGGAATCGTCGTAGGGCGTGTTGGGGTTATCCGGATTGATGATAATGGGAGTGTATTCGGTAATTTCCGACTGCTTTTTGGAATAATCCATATCGATCTTGACGTTCAAATCCCGCACCCGATCCTGACTATAGGTCGATTGCAAGGCCGCCAATACCTGATCCCGATATTTTTTTTCCAGATCCGAAATCATTTTTTGTGATTTAGCCACCAGGTCCAGTTCGTCGTTGGCCGCCATGCCCTGGAAGTCGTTAATTCTGAGGCCGCTCTCGTCATTGATGGTGATGTTCTCGTCCTTCAGGCCTTCCACGGCGAAGACCAGAAGTTTTTGAATTCCTTCAATCTTTTTGCGGTTGGTGGTTATGTCGCTGCGGGGTTTGGCATAGATAATAATGCTGGCCGTAGCCGGTTCCTGCTGGGAAGAAAAGACTGCCTTTTTGGGCATAGAGATCACCACATTGGCCCGGTCTACATCGTCCAGGGCCTCCACATGCTGCTTCACTTCCCGCTCGATGGACCGGCGCAAGTTCACGTCCTCGGTGAGCGCCGTGGTTGTCCAGCGCTGCACGTCGAAAAGGTCCCAGGGGTCTACATTGCCCGGCACCAGGTCTTCCCGGATCAAGATGTCCCTCATTCTCCGGGCGGTATCCTGGTCGGGTACGGATATAAGTCCCGCAGCATTTACCGTGGCGTTGGCACCCTCTTCATCCAGGCGGATCATGATCCCATTCCGGACTACCTCATTGGTGATCGGCACGTTAAAGATCGGTACCGCCGCAGGTTTTGACGAAACGGCAAACACCAGTACCAGCGCCGTCACAGACACCGCCGTTATACCAGCCAGTATCAACTTCTGGACCATGGTCCATTTTGTCCACAGTTCCCTCACCGTGGGCAGCAGCTTTTTAAGCCAATCAAACATTTTTTTCCCTCCCCGCGCACCAAAAAAAACAATTATTTTTTGGTATACTTTGCCTTTGTATTCACAAGGGCGTTTTATTTGGAAAACTTCCAAAAACTGAAGCTTTTGGAAGTATACTTCCCTTTATCTCGTTGTCGTTATCTCATTCCATGCCGTTACCATTCGGCTGATCACATTTTGCGCCAATTCCAGGGACATGGCCGCTTCCTGTATCGCAGTAGTCACATCGTGGACGTCAAGAGAGTCCGGGTCCGTGATCATCCGCTGGGACAGGGCGGCACTGGTCTGCTGTTTTTCATTCACGTAGTTCAGGGCCGACATCAGCATATCGCCAAACTCCGCCTTTGAGTCCACCGGCCTGGTCTGCGTTGCGGCCTTGCCGTAAATACCGGTCAAAAATTCTTCGATATTGCCGGTCGGGGTTATCCCCCCAATCTGGTTAACCATTTTTTCCTCCCCGGCACCTCGAAAAACTCGGTTGAATTTTCCGAAGTGCTTCACATTTGCATATTGCAAATACAATTTTAATCGGAACATCTCAAAAAACTGAAGTTTTTAGAGGTGCCCGAACGTCAATTATGTCCGCGCGATTCCCAGTGCGCTGGAAAACATTTCCTTGGCCCCCTGAATCACCGATGCGTTGGCCTCGTAAGCCCGGGATGCGGCGATCAGGTCGGTCATCTCGTTCACGATATTCACGTTTGGCATCTCCACATAACCCTGCCAAGGACCGGACTGGTATGCGTCGGGATGGCTGGGCTCGTAGCGCATAATCCCCGGCGTATTGTCCACGGTGATTTCCTTCACCCGCACCCCTGATCCTGGCCCCACGTTCAGCCGGTCAGGCGCAAAGGGATGCCGCGCCACCACTTCGCCCCCCATGGAAGAGAGGATCACCTCCCGCCGCTTGAAGGGACCTCCCTCCTGGGTACGGGTGGTGGACGCATTGGCGATATTGTTGGATATCACGTCGGTACGGAGCCGTTCAACGCTCATCCCCGTGGCCGCAATGTTGATGCTTGAAAAAAGTCCCATGGTTTACCTCCTACTTTCTCATG
>JAITMZ010000134.1 GCA_031290725.1 Spirochaetaceae bacterium | reverse complement strand
GACATCCAGACACAATTGCAGGAAAAGTATTTTAAAACTTTTGAATCTCTTGAAGAAGGTCAACTTGTTACGGGGGTGGTGGTTCAGATCACCAACGATCAGGTTTTCGTAGACGTGGGATACAAATCGGAAGGCAAAATTTCGGCTTCCGAATTTCCGGAGCTTCCCCAGGTGGGGGATGCGGTGTCGGTGGTGCTGGTGTCTAAAGAAGGCAAGTACGGCGAGGTCATCGTGTCAAAACAGAAGGCGGACCTCAAGCAGTTTTGGAAAAATTTGCGGCAAGCGGTGCAAGACAAAACGCCGGTTTCCGGTACCATTTCAAAGCTGGTGAAGGGTGGATACGATGTGGACATGGGGGCGGGAATTCACGCTTTTCTGCCCATCAGCAGGGCAGATACGCAAAAAGTTGAGGATCCGGAATCGCTTCTGGACCTCAAGTGTGATTTTTATATTGAACGGCTCTATTCCGACAATAAGGTGAACGTCGTGGTGAACCGCAGAAAGTATTTGGAAGAATCGATTGAACGAAAACGGATGGAGTTTTTTGCCAATACCCAGATCGGCGAGGTGGTGCACGGGGAGGTCAAGAGTTTCACCAGCTTCGGGGCATTCATCGACTTGGGCGGGTTCGACGGGCTTCTGCATATTAACGACATGAGCTGGGGCCACGTGACCCGGCCAAAGGAATTTGTGAAGAAGGGCCAGGAGATCGAACTGAAGGTCATTCGCCTGGATCCCGATGAAAAGCGCATCAACCTGTCCCTTAAACATTTCTCCGACGATCCGTGGATTCATTTTGAAGATAAATTCCATGTGAACGACGTGGTGCAGGGCCATGTGACCAAGCTCACGGACTTCGGCGCTTTCATTGAGCTGGACGACGGCATTGAGGGGCTGGCTCACATCAGCGAGTTCTCTTGGGTAAAAAAGGTGAACAGGCCCAGCGATATGCTCAAGCAGGGCGACGAAGTGGAGTGCATGGTGCTGGGCTACGATATTCAGGCAGGCCGGGTGTCATTGGGGCTCAAGCAGGTGACTGAAAATCCTCTGGATACCCTGGGTGAAAAATATCCCGTGGGTATGCGCCTCACCAGACCGGTGGTGAAAATCACCAATGCCGGGGCTTTTATCCGCCTGGAAGACGGCATCGACGGGTTTTTGCACATGGACGATATTTCCTGGACAAAAAAAATCCGTTATCCCGGCAGCGAACTTACGGTGGGTCAGGAAGTGGAGGTGGTGGTTATCGAGAATGATCCCGGAGAGCGGCGGGTACGGCTGGGGATCAAACAGCTTGCGGATGATCCGTGGCTGCATTTTGCCGATACCCACAAGCACGGCTCGGTTCTGGAAGGGAAAATCGTGTCTATCACCGATTTCGGGGTGTTTGTGCGTATCGACGACGGCATCGAGGGGCTTATTAACAAGACCAACCTGTCGGAGAATCGGGAAGAAACCTACGAGGACGCGATCAAAAAATATAAGGTGGGCGACAGCATCAAGGTTTTTGTGGCAGACGTCAATCCGTCCAGGCAGAAAGTCGCTTTCTCAGTGCGGGAGCTTAAGAAGAAGCAAGAGCGGGACGAGATCGCACAGTACATGTCCTCCAGTGGAGACGGCGACGAAGGGGCCTTTACCTTGGGGGATCTGCTAAAAAATAAGGGGAACTAATCCGCATGGCCGGGGACGGGCGTGTGATAGCGGCGAGCCGCGCCATGGGCGACGTGCTGGCGGTATTGGAACAGGCGGTGAAAACCAGCCTTCCGGTACTGTTGTTCGGTGAAAGCGGTGTGGGTAAGCATTGCCTGGTGGAATACGCGCTGCGGGTACGCGGATTTTCCGGACCGGTACCCACTGATTCGGCGGGTGGGGAAAAGGGCGAAACAAATTGTTCGGGCACTTTGATCGTCTACGACTTGGACCGCTTGGGACCGGAGGGGCAGCAAAAACTGCTGGACCGGCTGAAATCGTCGCCGGAACTGTGGGTTATCGCCACGGCGTCGGGCAATCTGGAAACGGCGGTGGAGGACGGCGGCTTTAATGCCGAACTGTACTATCGTATGAGCGTTTTCCCGCTTTTCGTTCCGCCCCTCCGAAACCGCAAAGAAGACATCCGCGCCCTGGGTGAGGTGCTTTTGCAGAAGTGGGGCGCTGCGGTGAACAAGGCATATACGGGCTTTGACCAGGACGCCGCGGCGGCCATGTGTTCCTACGGCTGGCCCGGCAATATCCGGGAACTGGAGAACGCCGTGGCCAGGGCATGTACGCTGGGCGAACCGCCGGTCGTACATGCTGTGGATTTGCGGCTGAAAACCGCTTTGGCCGGCGACGATTTGATTGGCATCGGCGGAAACGGGGAAACCCTCAGAGCTGCGGTGAGGCGCTTCAAGAAGGCTTATGTGTCGCGGGTGCTGGGGGAGACCGGGTGGAATCAGACCAGGGCCTGCAAAATCCTGGGAATACAGCGGACCTATCTTTCGCGGTTACTGTATGAGTTACAACTGCGCCGGTGATGTGTAAGCGCAGCGGGGAGGCGCAGCCTCCGTTATTTTAAGCGACAGCGCAATGAGGAGCATACATGGCAGAAAAACATGAACGGCTTTTGGGAAAGGGCGGCGAAAAAAAAACGGAATCGTTTTCCCAAGCCGCGGGAAATGTTATCATCAAGCACCGCATGATTTTTTTGGCGGTTATCGGTGCTTTGCTCGTTTCGGCGATTGCCATCGGACTGGTGAACTGGATTGGTACCCGTTCCCGGGAGCGGGGATTGAGCGCTGTGGAGGATATTTCCTGGGCAGTGCAGAAAGCCGACAGCCTGGACAGCGCCGTGCAAAAGGCACTGTCCGATTTGGATGCGTGGACGGGCAAAAAGGGAATCGTGGGGGTGCGGGCGAATATGCTCAAGGCGGAGCTGCTTTTTCGGGACAAAAAATACGACGAAGCCCGCCTGTCCTGGAATGCCGCCGCAGAAGCGGAACCAAAGGCCTACACCGCACCCCTGGCCTGGCTGAACGCCGGTGTGGCCAGCGAAGAACTGGACGACCGGGACGGCGCGGCAGGGTACTATCAAAAGGCTGCGGCATATGCGGACTTTCCTCTGCTCACCCGCACAATGTTCAATTTAGGGCGGGTGCTGGATGAGGCGGAGAAATACACCGAAGCCGCCGCGCAGTACCAGAAATTGTCGGACACCTACGGGGATGATCCCTGGGCGTCCCTGGCCATGAGCCGGATTTTGGCATTGCGGGTTGAGGGGAAAATCCCCTAACACTTGCCGTGAGATGCGGGTGGGAGGATTACAATGCGGGCACGTAAAAAAATCTTTTGCCGGGCGGCTTTTCTGATACCGGTATGTGCGGCATTTTTGTCCTGCGGATTGGAAGAAGCGGTTATGCTGGAATCCCCCATAGAACAGCGTTCTACCGCAGGCAGCATTGACCCCCAGGCCCGGTATTTTACATTTATAGAGAATGGAGAGAATTTTCCCCCGGTAGGATATTCGGGTTATGAGGAGATGGAGGTATACTACCGTATTTATGCTACTGAATCACAAATGCAGTCGGATCGGGCGTCTATAGCCAGCGCGAATACCCAGTATTCTTCAAACGGATATAACGCGATTATCAGCAGAAAGTACAGTGAACTGAATGTAAGGGGTACGCTTGGAGGGCGGACTGAAATCCGGCTGTTCACCGAGACTCCCTATGTTGCCGGTGTGTGGGTGAATCCTTCAACGGGTGAGGGAGCCGGTTACAGCGGAAGCCCGTCTAATGTGCCTGACGCGGTGCTCTACCGAAATTTTTCCAGTACCAGCGGCAATAGCGCAGCCAAGGGATTTGATTTTCGACGCGAGTCGGAAAGCGACAGTGACGCCCACCCCAGACCAAAAGACGGAGATTCTGACACCCAGTACGCTGCGGATGGTACCGAATGGTTTGTAAACGCCTATGCGGTTTCGGCGGGGCGAAACATTACCACCCTACAGCCGGTATATAGTCAGTTACTGGAGTTGGGCTGGATCCGCATCCCGAGGACATAGGCCGGGTACAATAATCTTGGCGCCGCCACAGACGGCGGCCGCAAGATGGGTTCATAGCTCATCAGGATAGAGCAACTGCCTTCTAAGCAGTAGGTAGGGGGTTCGAGTCCCTCTGGACCCGCTTGTTTTGGGAAAAAGCGCCGGATTGGGAAGGATGCCAGCCAAAGAGTTTGCGAAGCAAACTCGTTCGCACCTACTGGTGCGACAGGATAGAGCAACTGCCTTCTAAGCAGTAGGTAGGGGGTTCGAGTCCCTCTGGACCCGTTTGGTTTGGGAAAAGCGCTGGACTGGGAAGGATGCCAGCCAAAGAGTTTGCGAAGCAAACTCGTTCGCACCTACCGGTGCGACAGGATAGAGCAACTGCCTTCTAAGCAGTAGGTA
>JAITMZ010000101.1 GCA_031290725.1 Spirochaetaceae bacterium | reverse complement strand
GGGACACATTGGCGATAAAATCGCTTTTCAGGGTCTCGATGCTGGCGATCTCCTCGATCATCGTGTTGAAGTCGTCGAACATCACTTCCACGAAATCCTTCTTGCCGTCTTTGCGGAGGGGCGCTATGCGGACGGAGAAATCACCTTTCGCCGCCTTCCGGGCCGCTTCGCTCAAGCGCCGCATGGGGCGGCTCCAGGACAGATGCCGCACAAGGGCGATAATGGCGGTGACAATCGCCGTGATGAAAAACACATACCCCATCAGAATGTTTATAACAAGCTGGGTATTTGTTTCCACCATATCCCGCTGCACAAAGTTTTGATAAATGGTCATGTGAAGGCCATTGAACGCCGCCATGGCGAGGAACAGCAGAAGATAGTCCTTTATCCATGAGGGTCTGGCGGTGATGCGGCGGTCTTTTTCCTTCTGCGGCGGCTTCGGCGCGTTTGTCTTCATTTCAGCACCGCCTTGTAACCCAGCCCGTGCACCGTGATAATCTCGAAGTCCGGGCAGGGGGCGAATTTCTCCCGCAGTTTGGTGATGTACACGTCCACCGAGCGGGTGGTGGTGTTGGTTTCCAGGCCCCAAATGTCGTCCATGAGCTGATTGCGGGTGAATGTCTTCTTGGGGTAGGACAGGAGCTTGAACAGCACGTCGAACTCCTTGACCGTCAGGGGCACGGGAATGCCCGCAAGCTCGGCGCTCCGCTCGTCCGCATTCAGGGTGAGGCTGCCCGCCACGAGCTTTTTCTCGTTGGCGATGTTCGCCCGCCGGAGGAGCGCCCCGATTCGCAGCGTCAGTTCCTCCATATCCACGGGTTTCACCATGTAGTCGTCGATGCCGATGCGGAAGCCCTTTTGCTTGGCGGATATGTCGTCCCGGGCCGTCATGAACAGGATGGGAATCACCGTGTTCTGCTCCCGCACCAGGGAGGCAAACCTGAAGCCGTCGATTTCGGGCATCATGATGTCGGAAATGATGAGGTCGGCCTTGGTGTCGATCATTTTGTCAAAGGCTTCCAGCGCGCCCTGACAAGGAACGGCGTTGTAGCCCTGTTCGTTCAGGTGGGCACAGACGATTTTGTTGAGTTTTGCGTCGTCTTCCACGACGAGGATGGTGATCATGGCAGCCTCCAGGGGTATAGTATAACGAATACCCGGTGTTTATGAAAGAGGGATTCCGTCAAATAGGTCAAATCTTTTTTTGCTTCAAGGCGAGGGTTTCATACGCCGCTGCTTGCAATGAGGTTGTTGATTACTCATCATCACTTTTTTGCCGGTCTACTTTGGCAAGCCCATGTAATTTCTTTTTTTTCAATCGTTCCTCTTTCGAGGCTTTTGTGGGTTTTGTTGGCCGCCGTTTTTTGGGAAGCCGGGCGGATGAAACAATTAACCGTTCCATTCGTTCAAATCCGATTTCTTCGTTCCTTGATTGCAAGCGTTCTTCATCAGATTGGATGACCAATTCTTCGCCGTCCAAAGACAACCGGGAAGCAAGGGTTGTTTTCAGTCTTGCATATTCAGATTCGGTTAATCCTTCTAATGCGTTGAGTTTCAATCGCAGCGTAACTTTGGTGTTCACTTTGTTGACGTTCTGCCCTCCCGGCCCGCCCGACCGCGAGTAACTGACGCCGGAAGCGTTTAATAGGGATTGATGTAATTTTTGAGTGTCCATGTAGCAATAATACTGTTTTTTCTCATGAATCGCAAATGGGGCGCCGGGAAGGCCGCGCCCACTGTAAACGCTGCACGGGTTCTGGGGAAGGGAGCGGGCGGGCGTGGCCTTGAACGTCCTCGCCCCTGCATAACAGGTGGGCTTCAAACACTTGCTCTTTACACTCGCCGCGATTTATGCTATCATACCCGCAAGGAGCAACGCAATGAACAAACGCACATTTTTCGCCGTACTGCTGCTGGGTGCCGCTGCCGCCATTATGGCCCAGGATGCGGCGGCAATCGTGGATGCATCCCGGAACCGCATCCAGGCGGACACGGTGTTTTCCCGGAACCGCATGGTGGTCACCACTAAAAAGGGTTCCGCCAGTGAGCGGATCATCGAACAATATTCCAGGGACAGCCCCATGGGAAAGAGTGCCGTGGTGGTGGTACTGAAGCCTGCGGGGGTGGCGGGAACGCGCTTTCTCACCTTGAAAAATCCTGGAAAACCCGATCTTCGGTGGCTTTATTTGCCTGCCCGGAAAGCTGCCCGTCAAGTTATGGGACGCCAGGGGACCGATGCTTTTGTGGCCACTGATTTTTCCCTGGACGACATTTCTTCGGCGGACCGGAGCACCGATGCGGACACCCACCGGCTGCTTCCGGAGGAATCCCTTGCCGGTCGGGCCTGTCATGTGGTGGAGTCCAGCCCCCGGGACAAGGAATACCAGTATTCAAAGATGATTTCCTGGATAGACAAAGGTACCCTGGTGGCCAGCCGGATCGATCTGTTCGACGGAAACGGAACGCTGGTCAAGCGTTTGGAAGTCCTTGAAACAAAGGAAATCCAGGGACGCCTCACCGCCACGGTGACAAAAATGAGCACCCTGGCATCCCAAACGTCCACCACAATCTATGTCGATCCGGATACCCTGAAATACGACGCTTCCCTTTCGGAAGATATATTCACCAAAGAATTTATCGAAAAAGGGAGGGTTCCGTGAAATCCGGCCGCCCCTTGTCCGCCCTCTGTGCGGCGCTTCTCCTGGCGCCCCTGGGAGCCCAGAGCTTCGATGTGCCGGCGGTGACCATCGCCGGAAAAATCCGCGCCGAGCTCACCGGCTCTCTTGGCGACTTCGACGATCCCGGGGATGCCGCCTTGGGAGATATATTCTCCGGCGACCTCTCCTTCACCGCCTCCGGTGACAGCGCCGAAGCTGTGCTGTCCTTTCGGGTGTCCGCACAGGACCCGCTCCCCCCCCTGGCGCTGGACGAAGCCTTTGTCCGCGCATTTTTTGGGCACTGGACCACCACCGCAGGCTATCAAAAGCTCACCTGGGGGAGGGCGGACAGTTTCGCCCCCCTGGACGTGGTAAATCCACTGGATTATTCCGACCTGACCTATCTGGACGACCCGGCGTATCTGAAAATAGCCCGGCCCATGGTGCACGAAGCCTGGTATTTCGGTACCTTCAGTAAAATTGAAGGGGTGTTTGTGCCCACCTTCGGGGCTCATCGTTTTGCCAAAAACGGGCGTTGGATGCCCGATGACCTTCGGATGCTGGAAAACTTGCCGGGAGGAATCTCCGCAGTCAGTTTTTGGCCGAAAAACCTGGACACCCTCAAATACGCCCAGGCGGGCATCCGTTGGACCACCACCATCGGCGCTGCGGACATCGGGGCGCAGTATTTTTTTGGCAATCTGCAGCGTCCCACCGTGGCGAAAATCACCCCGGTATCCCCCTCCCCGCCAAGCCTAGAAATCACCCTGGATTACGACCGGTATCACCAAATCGGTGTGGACTGGGCACAGGTGCTGGGGGACTTCAATCTGCGGGCCGAGACCGCGGTGAACCTCACGGCAGACCTGTCCGGCGACGATCCGGCGGTGCGGAATCCCTTCCTGGCCTGGTCGCTGGGCTTTGACCGGGGTCTTTTCGCCGGCATCACCGTCAACCTCCAGGCCGCCGAAACCGTCCGTCTGCGGGACGGGGGGATCAGCGGGGCATCCATTGTGCCGGGCTTGCCTGCGGACTGCGAGGGCGGCAGCGACGCCATTGCCACGCGGGTTACCTGCGTGCTGTCCCGCACATTCTTTCGGGACGAGCTGGAACTGAAGGCCACCTCCGTGTGGGACATCGAAGGCAGGGATTTTCTGATCATCCCTGGCGTTACCTGGACCCGGCAGGACCTGGAGCTGAAACTTTCCGGCGGCATCTTCGGCGGCAATACCAACGGCGAGCTGGGCCAATATGGCGGGAACAATTTCGTGCGTGCGGGGATTCGGTACGTTTTCTAGGGACACGCTGAAAAACGAGGAGTTTTACCGCGAAGTCGAAAAAGTCGAAAAAATTCAGGAGTTAAAGGTTAGGCATCTTCTTGTTTTCAAAGACTTTACTTCTTTAACTGCCCCCCAGTTCGTGGAGCGAATCCATGGGGTAGAGCGCCCCTACTGTGGTTTCCACCAGATGAGCCGCGCACTGCCCAAAGATTACCGGCATATCCGGCACCGCGAATTCGCTGAGTACCTGTCGGCACGCCCCGCAGGGCCCCACCGGGTAGTCTGCCGCCGGTGTGGCAATGGCGATGGCACGAAAGTTCCGCCGGCCCGCCGCCACCGCCGTGAAGATCGCCGTCCGTTCCGCACAGTTGGTCAACCCGAATGACCGGTTCTCCACATTGGCGCCGGTGACCACCGTGTCGTCATCCAGGAGCAGCGCCGCCCCCACGGGGAAGTGCGAATACGGCGCGTAGGCCCCTTGGGACGCCCGCATCGCCTGCTGATACAAATCGTTTTTATCCATGGTAATAACCCTTGACTAAAATTTATCAGTACAGTATAACAGAAGTTGTATGAAAAAGCAAAGGAAACAGGTGTTTCTCATCGGACTGGGGATTTTGTTTGTGCTGCTCCATGTGATTTTTGTAGCCGACTCCCTGGAAACTGAATTTCAGCTCAATGCCGAGTGGATGGTCAATATACAGAATACCGCATCCTCCTCCAACCCGCCGCCTGACATGAGCCGTCTCCTGCCCTTCAAGCTGGGGCAAACCGTGGGGTATGTCACACCCGAGGGTGCCCTGTACAATGTCACCGCCGTCCCCTACCGTGCGGCGATTTCTCCATATTTTTATGCCGCCTTTCCCCAAAATGCCCAGAACACCCCCTTCTTTGCCTCCGATGGCCGTCCCCGGGGAGTGCTCCCCTTGGCGGGCTTTCCCCACTTCGATGAAGACCGGATTTACGTGTTTTACCCCGGCGGCAATTCCTTCGCCGTCTGCGATTCTACCGGGGCGCCCCTGTGGTCCCACGAGGGGTACGCCACGATACTGACCTTTGCGTCGTCCCGGAGCGGCTCCGCGGTGGGCCTGGTGGACGGAACTATCCTGGTGCACGCCCCTGACGGCACCCGAATCACCACCATCACGCCGGGGGGCAGCGTTTATCCGGTGATACTGGGGGCGGACATCTCCGGATCTGGGGAATACGTGGCCAGCATCTCCGGCCTCCAGCACCAACGGTTTGTGCTCACCGCCATCTCCGGGGGGACCAATACGGTGGTATACCACGAGTATTTTGAAAAAGACTCCAACGAGCCGGGCCTGGTGCAGTTTTCCGCCGACGACACCATGGTGTACTTCGCCCAGCAGGAAAAACTTACCGTGCTGGACCGCCTTACGGGCATCCCTACGGTGATGTCCGTCCAGGGCAAAATATTGTCCATCGTGGAGTCCCCGGCCACCAATCTGGTGTTTGCCCTGAGCCGCCTGGATTCGGGCTATCAGGTCTACCTGATTGAAAATTACAATATGCTGGTCGGCTCGTTTTCCTTTACGGCGCAGCACGCCTGCATCCGGGTGTTTGAAAACGCTCTGTACATCGGCAAGGACAACTCGATGTCCAAACTGGTGATTTCACGAAAATAGGGGGATATGTGACGATGGGAATACGAAAAATGCGCGCCCCGGTGCTTGCGGGGATTCTGGGGGCTTTTCTGGGGATTACCGTTGCCCCGGCCTTTGAGTGGCCCCAGTTAAACGTAAATGCCGCTTCCTTCGCGTCGGGGTTTGCCCAGCTGCGGGGGGGGATTCTGTCGGGGTCCCTGGTGTTTGGCGCTCCCCAGGAGGTCTTTGCGTCGGACCCGGGGGTGGTTCTGGTGGTTTTGCGTGAAGTGGACGACGGCTCGGATTCCTTTCACTCGCCCCTGGGCAACGCGGTCATCATTGACCACAACGACGATATGGTCACGGTCTACGGCAACCTGCGCGCCATCAATCTGATTCCAGGGGTGGCCGAGGTGGATGGGGGGCATTTTTTGGGGGTTGCGGGCTTTTCCGGGTGGCAGCCTGTAGTGCCGAGCCAGACCGCCCAGGGTCTGGAGTTCCAGATGATCGACACCCGGCAGAGCCAGGTGATAAACCCCCGCGTCCTGATGCCTCACCTGGCGGACGAACCTGTGTTCCGGATATACGGCCTGTCGATGGACAATAATCACGGCGACCTGTTCCGCCTGTCCGAAGCCCCCGCGTTTCCCGCCGGGGTCTACCTGCTGTATTACGAAACCGATCCCCAGCACATTCCCTACCGCACCATTGTCTCCGTGAACGGCACCACCGCAGAAACCCTCACCTACGACGCCATTACCGAGCGGAATGGTCGGCTGACGATCCGGGGGAAACGGTATTATACACGGGAGGAGTTGTATCCCGGGGGAAACAGTATGCTTTTGGGGGAGGTGCCGTTTCTCCGGGGCAGAAACACCATCCGCGTCGTGGTGTCCAACATTAACGGCGTTGAAGGGGCGGGCGTTACCTACCTGGTGGAAAATTATTGAAGAACGCGCGCTTGGAATACCGGAAGCCGCGCCTTTTCATTGTGCCGACAACGCTGCTTAACTCCAGATCAAAAAAATTTCACCGCGAAGTCGAAAACGGCATTCGGTGGTACCTACAAGGGCGATACCCGCCTGCGCGGGCACCTGCCCCTCAGTTGTAGTCGTAGCTCAGGAACAATTCCACCACAGGCACTTTTGCCAAGTCGAAGTAGAAGGCAACCCGGTGGGTTTGCTCATTAAAACTCACGCTCGTGGGATTGCCTGCGGGCATGAAGACGCTTCCCTCCGGCAGATACATGGTGTTGTCGTATCGGAACATTACTCCGATGATGTTTGTCATGGGCGCGGTGTGATCCACCATCACCTGCCGCCGCAGAATGTTGGACAGCAGGATTGAGATGTTTTCCTTAAAGATGTCCACCTGCCGCGCCTGGAGGGTCACCGTGTAGTCGATTTCCTTTCTCCGCTTGCTGTATTTTTCGCCCACCAACACAAAATGCTGGTTGTAAAAAAAAGACTCAAAAAGGCTGGCATTTTTGTTTTTCGCCAGGGACCGGTAGCTTTTCGGCACATTAAAAAAGGTGAGCTGGGTGGTACCATCCGATGTATCGTAATACATATGCATCCCGGAAAATTCCATCCGCGCGGCACCTGAAGGATTGATAATCCGACGTTTGTCCGTTTTTTTACCCATGGCAAATGCATCAGGGTGTGCAAAGAAAATCATACCGCAAATTGCCAGTAAAAACACCGCTTTCTTCTTCATATCCCACTTCCTTATAATGGAACACTTCCAAAAACTTCAGTTTTTGAAGGGATCCGATTCAAACTGCATTTGCGATATGCAAATGCGAAGCACATCTGAAAACCCAGCCGGGGTTTTAGATATGCCCAGTAGCATATTACATATATCGGTTAATCCGGCGCCAACTTTACCAGTTTCCATAAAACCGGCGTTTCCTGCCCCAGCCGCCAGAACCCCACTGATTGTACCCTCATCCGGCGATACATGTCCAGCCTGGTGGACAGAGATTGAGCGTCCTCGTAATATCCCGTGACCGTCACCGGTATCTGATAGGTGAAGGTGGGGATGTCATTTTCCCGACGCGCCTCCCCGGCGTTGTTTTCCCGCCGTAAACGTTCCATCCCGGAATGGAACATGGCCCGGTTGGTCCGCTCACTGCCCCAAATCCGACCATAGAGAGGCAGCCCCATGATCAGCTTGTCCGGCCCTACGGTCTTGAGGCTATATTCCACCACTGCCCGGCACCAGTCCATGGAAGCGATAGGGCCGGGGGCGCTGGCAGACCAGTGTTCATCATAGGCCATGACGAAGATTTTGTCCGCCAAGGGCAGGATTTTACCATAGTCCTCGGCGTCGTTCTCCAGGGTGCGGGTGCGGGCGTGGAGGGCCACGGAAAAAATCTTGCCCGGAAGCCTTGCCCGCAGTTCCGCCAGAAAAGACCGGTAGTTGTCAGCGTCCCTGGCCGGAATCGCCTCAAAGTCGATCTGTAGGCCGTCAAAGTCTTTTGCCGCAGCCGTCAGGTCGGCGACGAGCTGTGTCCGCTCAGAGCTGCCGGGCTTGAGTACGAAATGAGTGAGCGCCGCACCGCCTCCCTCCAGCACCAGGTGTACCCGTCCCTGGTATCGCGAAAGGCGGCTCCGCTTAGGCACGTTCACCAGTTTGCCGTAGCTGTCGATACCCGCGCTGAAATAGGCCACATCACTTATGGGATAATCGGCTTTGAGTTCCCCTTCGTTTCCGCCGGTCACATAGACCCACACCTCCGTAAACGTAGACACGGGCATTTTGTCAAACCCCTCGGGCAGTTCCGAGTTCACTTCCGATTCGTCATCGGCCTCATCAAACCGTTCTTCCGCCTGGCCGGGCACAAGCTCGGTATCAGTGGGTGCTGCTGGGGGAGAAGCGCAGGAAAAAAGCAGAGAAACAATCGCGCCGGCCAGTAAAGTGTCCCGAAGACCCCGCACCCTACCCATCTTAATTGTTCACCCGTTCCACGTATTCGTTGGCCTCGGTGTTCACCAGGATTTTTTCATTTTGCTTGATGAACAGGGGCACCCGCACGGTGAGGCCCGTCTCGGTGATCACCGGCTTGGTTGCCCCGGACACGGTGTCCCCCCGCACATAGTTTTCGCTCTCCGCCACGGTAAAGATCATCTTTTGGGGCACCTTCACGTCGATGGG